>NZ_LASY01000031.1:0-85029 GCF_000973155.1 Grimontia sp. AD028
GGGCTTTGTTTGGATTGGCACGTTAGGTAGATTTCGCGTTATCCAATGTATGGACAGTGACATGGAACTTTTCATTACCTGGCATGCGGCCGCTGGCGATACCTGTTTCAATAAACCCAACAGATTGATAGAAATTTAGCGCAGTAATATTCCCTTTTAACACTTCAATTGAGAAAGTACGTGCAGGTGAGCCAATCACGGCATTGACCAATGCTTTGCCGACACCACGACGATAAGCTGTGGGATCAACGTACAACCACGCGATCTCTTCATCATCATGTGCGATAAACCCGACAACCTGATCATTATCCTCTGCAACCAGTAGGCGATAATCAAAGAGGTCTTCGTTTTTTGCAGCGATTTCCAGTGGTATGAAAGCATCTTCAAGTGATGCCCCTCGAAGCTCATCCAGGCGAGCCAAGTCATGAATCTCGCAAAGGCGAGACCAATCGTTTTCCGAATATTCCCGAACTATCATGTGTTTTATCAAGTTTCCAATTAATGCCGAGGTGCCGCACAAAAACAGTTTTTGTAGTCTTGCCAGCATGGAAGGAAGGGGCTTTATAGCACCGTTTTATCGGTGCTCTGTGAGATGGCGTGCCAAAATGCGACTAAGTGAGTGCTTTCTGTTTAAGACCGTACTATCTGCTTGGGGATAGACGTGGAAGCAAATCTAGCTCCGCGTTTTCGGTTTGAATTGTTTGATGGAGCGCTTGCTGTTGCTGCGACGGTTGGCTTTCTTGTCGCGAGGCGGACGTTTGCGCTCGCTGTTGATGCCTTCTGTTGCAGGTTGGTCAGTCACTGGGAATCCTTCAAGCGAAAGCAGTTCCAATGGTCTTCCTGTTAATTTGCGAATAGCGTTCAGGGCATCAGTTTCGCCATGGCAAACCAAAGAGAGCGCCAGACCATTTTCGCCAGCACGGGCGGTACGGCCAACGCGGTGAACATAGACAGGCGCGTTCGGTGGTAAATCAGCATTGATCACCACAGGCAGCGCGTCGATATGAATGCCGCGGGAAAGCAGGTCAGTAGAAACCAGAACGTTCACTTTCTTGGCTTTAAAAGCGGCCAGAGTTTGTTCGCGTGCCGTTTGATCTTTATCGCCATGAAGCGCCGCCACTGACATTCCAGCTTTGGTGAGTTTCTTCGCCAGAGCATCGGCATTACCGCGTTCACCGACAAACACCAATACCTGCTTCCAGCCATGTTGTTTGATCAGCGAAATCAAC
This sequence comes from Grimontia sp. AD028, assembly GCF_000973155.1. Taxonomy (NCBI): domain Bacteria; kingdom Pseudomonadati; phylum Pseudomonadota; class Gammaproteobacteria; order Vibrionales; family Vibrionaceae; genus Grimontia; species Grimontia sp. AD028. The sequence goes on from NZ_LASY01000031.1 coordinate 1,230, forward strand.
GCCTGCGCTTTACTGCCTTTGTTGACGAGATAAAGGCGTTCTTCAATCTCTTCCACCACACTGTTTTTCTGGTGTGCTTCTATTCGCACAGGCTTAAAGAGCATAGACGCGGCGGCAGACTCCAGTGCTTGCGGCATAGTGGCTGAAAACAGGAGAGTTTGTCGCTTCGCTGGCAGCGCAGAAATCAGGCGCTGAACGTCAGGCCAGAAACCCATTTCCAAGAGGCGGTCAGCTTCATCAAGCGCCCAGAGTTTTAAAGCGTGAAGTGATACTTCTTCCTTGTCGATGAAATCGAGTAAACGGCCCGGGGTTGCAACCACCAACTGCGGTTTGTTTGCCAGCTCAGCAAGTTGGATTTCTGGCGCGACGCCGCCACACAGCATCACGGTTCTAATGCCCATTGTCGTGGCAATATCCCCAATCACTTTGGTGACCTGAGCGGCCAGTTCACGGGTTGGAACCAGTACGAGTGCCTGAATGTCTCTCTGGTCTGGGTCGATGCGGTCGAGCATCGGCAGACCGAAGGCCAGTGTTTTTCCGCTGCCTGTTTGTGCAAGGGCAATCACATCGCTGCCTTTCCGTGTAACTGGAATGGCTTTTTCCTGAATCAGGGTTGGGGATGACAGCGCTTCAGGCAGCGCAGCCAGCAAAGTAGGGGAGAGGTTAAAGGATGAAAAAGTCATGGGTGGTCACAATGTGATGGAAAAGGTGGCGAAGTCTACCAGTCAGTCTATGAAAATTGTACGAAAAGCGTTTTGATTTTGCCGCTCAGAAAGTGGGAAAAGAGAAAAGCAGGCATTGGAAAAAGTGAAAATGCCAGCTTTGTGGCAAAGCGCTGTCGGTAAAAATGGACTATTTGCTCTCAGGATTAGACCTCAATAGGACGTCTTTTGCCCCTTTTTCAAAGAGGAATGTATCCAAAACGTGGTAATAACTATCAAGAAATTCCTTGTTCTCCACATGGCTTCACTTAGTTAATGTTTCTCTTAGGTTTTGTAATAATTGAATTTTTTATGATGTATAATTTTCTCCATGTTTGAAACTATCAAGCAAGTGCGATGCTATTGCTCGAGGTAATCGGAATGACGATGGAAGTAGACATCCTTTCCCAGATATCACAACGCTTTGACGCTTTGCGAGATGCTGGCGTTGGTGGACGTGATTTCCATGCAGTTGGCCGTCACCCACAAACGACGTTCGCGTGACAAGCTCAGAAGACTAAAACTTGCGTTAGATTCTTACCGGGGCGGCGGAGACAGGCAACCTTTGGGAGACTAAGGCCAAACACTGAGACCACTATGAGATACGACAGTGTAATTAAGGGTGCGACGATCATTGATGGCCAGAACCAGCCTCCTTATGTGGCTGACGTGGCGATCATTGATGATGAAATTGTGGCGATAGGCCAGCTTGATACTTCCAACGCAGACGTGATCGTCAATGCTCGCGGACTGGTGCTCAGCCCCGGCTTTATTGATGTGCATACGCATGATGACACCAATGTGATCCGTATGCCTGAATGTATCCCCAAGATCTCCCAGGGCGTGACGACAACGATTGTGGGCAACTGTGGGATCAGTGCATCTCCGGCGGTACTGAAAGCAGCACCACCCGATCCGATGAATCTGCTCGGGGAACAAAAAGACTTCAAGTATCCAACGTTTGCCAGCTATGTTGAGGCTGTTAATCACGCTCAACCTGCCGTGAACGTGGCGGCGTTGGTGGGACATACCACGTTGCGGAACAACGTGATGGATGACCTTTACCGTACCGCCACACCTGACGAAATTGACGCGATGAAAAAAGCGCTTAGGCAAGCGCTTGATGATGGAGCGTTGGGGTTAAGCACTGGCCTTGCCTATGCCAGTGCCAAGAGCTGTGAAGAAAGCGAAGTACTGGCGTTAACGCAAGAGCTTTCGCGGGTCAATGCTATCTACACGACTCACCTGCGCACTGAGTTTGAAGGTATTTTGGATGCAATGGATGAAGCCTTTCGTGTTGGCATGGCAGCAAAAGTCCCAGTGGTGATTTCTCATCTTAAATGTGCAGGAGCAGGCAACTGGGGACGCACCGTTGAAGTCCTGAAAAAAATGGATAAGGCTCGCCAAGCACAGGATGTCGGCTGTGACTGTTATCCCTATACGGCAAGCTCCTCCACGCTTGATTTAAAGCAGGTGACTGATGAATATCCCATCTTTATCACCTGGTCTGATCCCCATCCTGAATTGGCAGGGCAGATGCTCTCCCACATTGCTGATGATCTCAATCTCAGCCTGATGGAAACTGCCAAGAAGCTTCAGCCTGCAGGCGCGGTATACCACAACATGGATGCTCAAGATGTGGAACGCGTTCTTCAGTACCCTCTCACCATGATTGGTTCGGATGGGCTGCCAAATGATCCTCACCCTCACCCTCGATTGTGGGGGGCGTTTCCCAGAGTTCTTGGCTATTACTGCCGAGAGCGGAAACTGTTTCCGCTCTCGACGGCCATTCACAAAATGACAGGCTTGTCAGCGCAGCGGTTCAATCTCACCAAACGTGGCGAAATCAAAGTGGGTTACTTTGCTGATTTGGTGTTATTCAACCCGGACGAAATTATTGATACCGCCAATTTTCATCAACCCAAGCAGGTTGCAAAAGGCATTCAGACTGTCTGGGTCAACGGAAAAATCAGTTACCAACTATCAACAGAGGTTCAGGGACGACATGGCCGTTTTCTGCGGCGCAAAATTACCGAACCCGCTAACAACCAAATAATGGAGATGAATTCATGACAATTAAAAGATATGGCGCAGAAGGCGGCACGGGTACTGGTGGGCAACATCTGCCTTTTTCCCGAGCGACTGAAGCGGGTGGTTTTCTTTATGTGTCCGGCCAAACCCCGATGATAGATGGCGAAGTGGTGGAAGGCGGTATTGTTGACCAATCCCGTTTGGCTATTCAGAACTGTGTCGACATCATGGAAGAGGCGGGTTACACACTGGCTGATGTGGTGCACGTGAAAGTGGTACTGACAGACTCGCGCTATTTCCAGTCTTTCAATAAAGTCTTTAGAGAGTTCTTTGGTGAACATCCTCCTGCACGTATCTGTATGGTGTGTGATCTGGTGGTAGATGTGAAAGTCGAAGTCGATGTGACCTGCTACCGAGCAGATCGCGCCTGACCTGATACCGTGCCGAGTCAATGGAAATGAATAAGCAAAGTTATCACGTTGTACTGGTGGGTGAATGTATGGTGGAGCTCAGTGGAGAGCCACTTTCGCGATCCTATGGCGGCGATACCCTCAATACTGCGCTCTACCTAAGCCGCCTGTTGTCAAAGGATCAAGTGACAGTCAGCTACGCCACTGCACTCGGTGAAGACGCCATTAGCGATGAGATGCAGCAAAACTGGCAGAGTGAAGGGATCGCGACCGGACTGGTTTCACGTCTACCCGGAAAAATGCCGGGATTATATCTCGTGGAAACAGACCCTCAGGGTGAGCGTACGTTTCACTATTGGCGCAGTGACAGTGCTGCTAAACGCTATTTTGATGATATTTCTCCGCTTGAGAAAATCATCAAAGGTGAAGGGTTGGATCTGCTGTACTTCAGCGGTATCAGCGTTGCTATTCTACCCATTGAGGGTCGAAATAAACTTCTGTCACTCATCCACGAAGCCCGGCGTCAGGGTACAACCATAGTGTTTGATAACAACTATCGTCCCCGGCTTTGGCAAGGCGGAGACGTTCAGGACTGGTATGGCGAGTGCTTGCGCGTAACCGATCTGGCTCTCATCACTGAAGATGATGACGAAGCGGTTTGGGGGGATCGGGATATAGTAACCCGCTGCCAAGCTTTTGGTTGTCAAGAAGTGGTGATCAAGCGTGGCGCTGAACCGTGCTCAGTCGTGACGGATTTGCAGAGAGCAGCACCCCAGCAATTTTCCATTGCAGGTGAAAGCGTCGAGCGTGTGGTTGATACCTGCGCGGCGGGAGACTCATTTGCTGCTGGCTACCTGGCAGGATATATCAAGCAATGGCCAATCCCGACAAGGGCCGCGCTGGCACACAAATTAGCCTCTACAGTGATTCAGTATCCCGGTGCGGTGATAGAAAAATCCGCCATGCCAGATACATCAGTATTCAAATGAACATAAATAGGACATTTTCAGGAGCCCACCTGTGAGCACAACAATCTTTAATGAACTGGCGAAATATAAAGTCGTACCGGTTATTCAAATTGATGACATCAAACATGCTGAACCTTTAGCAAAAGCGCTGGTAGAAAATGGCCTTCCGGTTGCGGAAGTGACCTTCCGTACTGACGCAGCAGCCGAAGCCATCAAAATCATGCGTGAAAGCCAGCCAGATTTGCTGGTGGGCGCGGGCACTGTGCTTACCGCAAAACAAGCGGATGATGCGCTGGCCGCGGGGGCCTTGTTTGCAGTCGCACCGGGCTTAAACCCGAACACGGTGAAACACTGTCAGGAGATTGGTCTTCCTATGGTGTCTGGGGTCAACAACCCAAGCCAAATCGAACAGGCGCTGGAACTGGGAATGAACTTTGTGAAGTTTTTCCCTGCCGAAGCCTCAGGTGGTGTTGCGATGGTGAAAGCGCTGTTAGCGCCTTACCGTGATATTCAGATGATGCCAACAGGTGGGATCAGCCCCAAAAACGTCAAAGATTACCTAAGTATTGATCGTGTGGTTTGTTGCGGTGGGACCTGGATGGTGCCGGGGTCGTTGATGAAAGAGGGCGATTGGGATGGACTCGGTAGGCTAATCAGTGAAGCTGTTGCTTTGGTTGAGTAAGCTGCTATGTAACGCTCAAAAATGCCAGCTACACTCATCTGTTGACTTGGGTAGCTGGCATTTTCCGTTTGATTTCTCCAACCACTATTTATCTGACCAGACGGCAAACTCATTGCCGCTTGGTTCGGTAAAATGAAAACGCCTGCCACCCGGGAAATCGAAAATCGGCTTCACAATCTTGCCGCCAGTCTGCTTCACATTGATTTCTGTTTGCTCCAAAGACTCACTGTAAAACACCAATAGTGCCCCGCCGTTTGAGGTCTCTGAGCACATCTCCGCGCGGAAGAATCCGCCATCCAAACCTTCGTCAGAAAAGGCGGTGTAATCAGGGCCGTAATCGGTGAAGGTCCAGCCAAAGGCTTCAGAGAAAAAGGATTTGGTGGCTAACAGGTCGCGGGCGGGAAATTCAACGTAGTTCAGTTTACCGTGTTGGTTCATTGGCGCACTCCAAGGTCGTCAGAAACGCGACCATGTCTGGCCGCGCAGCCATTCAAGATGATTGACACCATCCTAAATCAAGGCGGCTAAGTGCTTTGAGATCAAAGGCAACTTCCTGAAAACAAACTGTCTTAAAGCGTAATCAAAATGCCATGCGGTGAAGTGGGTTACATTCGACTTTGAGTTGTTTCCTTTGTTGCACCTGAATCTGAAGGTTCGAAGAATTGACGAAAAGTGAAGGCATATTCTGACTCGCCGTGTTCGCGTAAATGTTCCAGCCTCTCTTTTGCTTCTTCCAGCGAAGGGATATGTCCTTCCGGAATCCACCACATCACAAAGTTGTGTGAGCTTGGCTTTTCAAACCATTCATTGCGGCGCTTCATGATGTCGACATGATGGGTTTTAAACATGAACTGTTTGAGTGCATCGGCTGATTCCCAAACAGAGAGGTTAATCAGGGTATTAGGGTTACCAAACAGGCGGTAGCTGAGCACCTTGCTGTAGGAGTCTTTGAAGCGCCACACATACCCACGAAACGATTCCGCAGTCGCATTGACTGAGGGAATGTTATCGACAAAGTCCTTCAAAAGTGGGTCGTCGATATTGGCTTTTGCAAACGAAATATTTAGCTCGGCTAGGTGCATTCCATTCTCCTGATTGGGTATATCGACCCTCCCACAGATAATTACACGAGAGAAGGGCCAGCTTGGCGATGCGAGGAGTGCGTCTCACTCTCTCAGTTATGTGGAAGTTACCAGACATGGAAATGCGGGTATTGAACAAAATTTCACCTCTATCACCTAACTGCCATGCGAGCGTCATTGAAGTGAAACCTAAAGTCGTAAAGGTAGCGTCCCAGAATTTGGTGATAGGTTTATAAAGGAGTTTCCCCATGCGTAAGCAGCGCAACCTACTCGTTTCTGTGTTGGCACTGTCAGTCAGCGCGGGTTTGCATGCCGCAGAGCAATCTTCATTCCAGCGTATTAGCGCGGTATCGACGGCAAACAACATCCCACCGGGCGTAGAAAAAAGTCACGAAACCTCAGCGGAAATCATTGCTGTCAGTGAAGACGGCAACACATTGGTTTACACCGATAGTCCGTTGAAAGGCGTGGGGATGCTGGATATCACCAACCCGAAAAAACCAACAGGGAAAGGCTTTGTTTCACTGAATGGTGAGCCAACCTCGATTGACGTTTTGGGTGACACCTTTGTCACCGGCGTGAATACCTCAGAAAGTTACACTCAGCCGTCTGGCTATCTTGAACAGCGAAATCTGACCACAGGTGTTCGCATAGAAAAGTGCGAACTTGGTGGCCAGCCGGACTCTGTTGCCGTGGCAAAAGATGGCAGCTTCGTCGCTGTGGCGATTGAAAATGAGCGTGATGAAGACTTGAACGATGGTGTGCTTCCACAATTCCCAGCCGGCCACCTTGCGCTGGTTCCTGTTAGAAACGGCAAGCTTGCTTGTGAGGCTCAGAAAAAAGTCGCGATGACAGGCTTGGCCAACATTGCGCCAGAAGATCCAGAGCCAGAATTTGTGGATATCAACAGCCTTGGTGAAATCGTGGTTACCCTGCAAGAGAACAACCACTTGGTGATTGTGGATGGCAAACAAGGAGAAGTGATAGCACACTTCCCTGCCGGTGCTGTTGACCTGGAAAACGTCGACTTGGATGAAGAACGTGCACTGACCTTTGATGGCACCCAGAAGAACCGTAAGCGTGAACCCGATGCGGTGAAATGGCTGGATGACGAGCGCTTTGTCATTGCCAATGAAGGTGACTACGAAGGCGGTTCGCGCGGCTTTACCATCTTTAACAAGCAAGGCGACGTGCTGTTTGAGTCGGGCCTTGATCTGGAATACCGCATCGCAATGGCGGGTCACTACCCGGAAAAACGCTCTGGTAACAAAGGCGCAGAGCCGGAAGGCTTGGAAGTCGGCACGTATAACGGTCAGCAATACATTTTCGTGTTGTCTGAGCGTGGTTCTGTCGTCGGCGTATACCGCGACACAGGTAAAGCGCCGGAGTTTGTTCAGCTGTTGCCTTCTGGCATTGCACCGGAATCTGCCGTTGCGATTCCACAGCGTGGTCTGCTGGCGACGGCCAACGAGAAAGATCTGATTGAAGATGGCGGCGTGCGTGCTCATGTGATGCTTTATCAGATTGGCAGCGAAGAACCCTCTTACCCACAAATTGAATCTGTGATGGTTGATGGCAAGCCCATTGGTTGGGGGGCGTTGTCAGGTCTGGTAGCGGATCCAAGCAACGAAAACACCCTGTACGCCGTGAACGACAGTTTCTATAAAGCGCAGCCTTCGATTTTTGTGGTCGATGCTTCTTCCATGCCAGCTAAAATCACAACGCGTATTCCTGTGATGAAAGACGGCAAACCAGCGAAGAAACTGGACTTGGAAGGGATTACTACAGATGGCAAAGGTGGTTTCTGGTTAGCGTCTGAAGGGCGCACTGACAAAGAGATCCCACACGCTCTGTATCGTACTGATGCCAATGGCAACATCGTAGAAATGGTCGAATTCCCAGCTGAATTGCTGGCAGTGGAAAAACGCTATGGTTCAGAAGGCATCACCCGTGTAGGCGACAACCTCTGGATTGCGATTCAGCGTAGCTGGAAAGATGACCCTGAAAACACCGTAAAGCTGGTGCAATACAACACCAAAACTGGCGAGTGGAAAGCGGTGCGCTACCCCACAGAGCCAGCGGAAAATGGCTGGGTAGGTTTGTCTGAAATTACTGTCTACGAAGGCGCGCTTTACATCATTGAGCGTGATAACCAAATCGGTGACGCGGCGAAAGTGAAGCAACTGACCCGTGTGTTACTGGCTGATGCCAAACCCGCCGCATTGGGCGGTGAACTGCCATTGGTGAGTAAAGAAGTGGTTTATGACTTCATTCCAGATCTAAAAGCGCAGGGTGGTTTCGTGACGGATAAAATTGAAGGCTTTGCGATCACCAAAGACGGTAAAGCGTTCGCTGTTACCGACAATGATGGTGTCGATGACAGCAGCGGTGAGACCTTCTTCTTCCCGCTATCCAAAGATGGAAAGGCGCTGGATTTTGCGACCTTGCGTCCTTAACTTGATGATATAAATAAAAACGCCGGCTTGATGCCGGCGTTTTTGCTTTAGAGTGCCAACCGATAATTCAACAAATCGAGGTGTTGCCCCTGAATCAAAGCTGCGTTTAGTGCTTTGCTTTGGTAAACAAACCCAGCGCTCTCTAGCACTTTGATGGAGGCTTGGTTACCCGAAGACACTTTTCCCACTACATAGTCCACTTCGAGTAGCTCACTACACACTTCCACTAATGCCAGTAATGCGCGCTTGGCGATGCCTTTGCCCAAATACTCCTCACAGACGCGATAGCCAATCTCAGCATGATCATCGTATATGGTATGGATATTGGCTCTGGCAACGATTTTGTCGCCCTCGTAAATCACATACATAAGATGGGTTTCGGTGCTTTGGTTTTCTACCAGTTCACGAGTGGCATCGGTGAGCCCAGCCAGATTGAAATAGCCCGAGGGCCTTGGCGGAATGAATTGCTCAAACCACGTTTTGTTACGGCACTCGAAATCCAGCAGTGCTTGGCAATCATTTAGGCTGAGAGGTGATAGGGAAACCGTTTCCATCTAGCGGGTAAGTGTCCTTGTTTACATTGTAAATTGTTAGAAAGGCTGCTCAGTGAACCGACTCATGAGCTTCCAGTGTCCGGATGCATATTTGGTGGTCTGTTTAGAGCCTGTGTTCAGCCAGAAATAATGACGGTTAAACATCATTTTCGGGTGGTAACCTGGCTGGGTTGAAGCCAGTGGATACTGTCGGCCAAAACTGCTTTTTTGGGTCGCTTCCAGCACATACTCTTTGCCATTTAAGAACAACACTACCCAGGCATGACCACCACCGTCATAAGTACCGACCGCCACGCGCGCGTCATACCCTGCTTCTATCAACCAGTCTGCCAGCAAGATAGCGTGGTCCTCACAATCCCCGGAAGGATAGTAGTAAGACTGTTTGCTTGACTGCCAGATCTCCATCAAGCCGCCATATTGTTCGTGGTCATACTGATAGGTTTTCTTTCTGGCGATCACCAGCATGGGCATCATAGGGTTATCAATTTTGAATGGCAGATAACCTTCGAGGTAGCTGTGTGCCAGATGAAAGTTGCCTTTGATATCCGGTGCCAGTGCGGTGAAAGGCTGGTTATTGGTGTTGTACGTGTAGAAGCCGTTATTTCCCTTTAAAGATTCGCGCCAACGTGCGATTTCCGTATGGGGAATTCTCTCTTTGGTGTCCAGCAAGGTGATAACACCATTGCTCCCGTCAAAATCAATCTCAGCCGGTGTAAGTGCGCTGGTGGATGTGGTTATCTGCTTTTCAGTGATACTCGGAACATCTGGCAGTTTTGCCTTTTTCTCTTCAAGCAGGCTGGCTATCACCGCCAATACAAACATCAGCGGCGCATAAAACTTCAGGTTCATGGCTTAACTGCGAAAACCGAACGCGACGATAACAGCGACGAAAATGAGGATGGTTGATGCAAAAAGTGAAACCGCCACATTGCCCTTCTTCATTTCCTCTTCTATATCCACATTCTTCAGTAGTTTCTTGTCCACCCACAACAGGGCGTAAACGCCAACCAGTAAAGAAATGATGGTGTAAATGAGGTTGATGGAAAGGTTGAGAATTGAAGCGAAAAAGAACTCGCTGCCCATAGTTGCACTCCTTGCATAGGGTAAGTTTCGGCTTCTGCCGTATATGTTGATAGTACTGTTTTTGTCGCCATGATTCGATGCAAATACTTGGGAAAGCGAGTCTTATCAAACCTTACAAAAATGTATAGTTCGCGAAAAGTTGGCGAAAGCCCCTTTGGTTAGAGTATCCATGTCGACAGGGAAATGTCCTTGTCCACCGATACCAATAACGAGGATGACACCATGAAAAAGACAATGATTTTTAAGCCTGCTGCTATTTCTGCTGTATTGGGTCTGAGCGCCATGATGGCGGTAGGCACTGCAAACGCGGGTGACGCACCAAAGTCACTGAATGAAGATGCAGTCAGCCTGGTTCAGGCGGTTGAGATTGCCAAAAACGCCACTGGCGGCGTGGTGTTAGAAGCTGAACGCGACGTAGAAATGGGCCAAGCGGTATACGAGATTGAGCTGGCAAGTGAAACCGGCGAAGAAATCAAAACCGTGGTGAACGCGACGACAGGAGAAGTGATCCTGACGAAAACCCGTCGCGACCATGACGACCACCACGATGACGATGATGTCGAAGACGCTATCTGGCTGTCAGGCATCAAAGACGGGACTTACCTGTCACTGGAACAAGCGCTGATGCAGGCGGAAACCCAGGTAGGCGGTAAAGCGTGGAGCATTGAGCAAGATGACCACCGCGGCCAGCCTTCTTATGAAGTAGAGCTTCTGGATGCAAATGGCAAACGCGTTGAAACCCGCATCAATGCGATGGCTTCTAAATAAGCCCGCTCCAAAGGTCAACAGACCTTAAAACGTCATTATCGAATTTATCTGTAGGGGCGATGTCGTCCCTGATTGGAGGTACACATGAGCGACGAAAACAAAAACACATCAATGTGGCAACGCGCAAAAGAGATGGTGAAACGTGTTGTTCAAGAGGCACCTATGGCAATTCTGGGTGTTGTGAGTTTCTCACTACTATTTATGCTGGGACTGGTTACACTGGGAATCAGTTTGATGGCAGGGGTTGCCGCCATCATTATGGCAAAATGGCAACAACGCCAGATGTATAACGACATCGCCAACCCGACAGATAAGAGAAACGACGAAGAACCGATTGCGGCTGTGTAAGCCGCAATGTTATCCGAACAGAGAGAGCCCCTATGCGCGTGTTGTTGGTCGAGGACGATACCAGCCTCAGTAGTTTTGTAGAAAAAGGCCTGCGTGAAGCAGGCCATCAGGTTGAAGTCACCGACAATGGTAAGCATGCGCTCACGCTTTGTATGGCAGAAAGCTACGACGTGGCGATTGTCGATCGTATGTTGCCGGGGCTGGATGGCCTCTCTTTGGTCAAAGCGCTGCGCGCGGCTCAGGTCGGCACGCCGATCCTTTTTCTGACCGCCCTAGGCGGTGTAGACGATCGCGTGCAGGGCTTGGAAGCGGGTGGTGATGATTACCTCACCAAGCCTTTCGCGTTTTCTGAGCTGTTGGCTCGCGTCACCGCGCTTTCCCGCCGTTCTGTGTTGAAGTCCACCGAAGCCAGCCCTGAAATCAATTATGGCGACGTGGTGCTGAACCTGTTTGAGCATTCCGCCACCCGTCAGGGGCAGCCACTCGATTTACAGCCGAAAGAGTTCCGTATTCTGGAGCTGTTCCTCCGCCACCCTGGGAGAGTGATCACCCGTACCATGCTGCTTGAACACGTGTGGGATATTCATTTCGACCCGCAAACCAGTGTGGTGGAAACCCACATCAGCCGTCTTCGCAACAAGCTCGAAAAGCCATTTGGCGATACGCTGATCCAGACCGTCCGTGGTGTGGGCTACAAGCTTGAACAAAAAGGCGGTGAGGCGAAATGAAAGCCAGAGTGACGGACTTTTTCCATCGCCACTTTTCCAAGCGCAAACTGTTGTCGGTGTTGCCGTCATGGATGAAAAGCTCTGCTACCCAGCAAGGTTTGATGTTTGGTGGCGTGTCGATTATCAGTCTGGTACTGATGGCAACCGTGACTTTCTTCTATGTCGAGCATGAACTGAAAGATCAAAACCGCGAGATAGTGAAAGAGTCCCAACAGCTAGCTACCGGTCACCATAAAAAAGTAGATGATGACCCGATTGAAGATGACGAGATTCTTGCGGTGCTGGCGTCTGGTTTTGTGCTTGCTGGCGTACTGGTGTCGATTTTCACCGTTGCTTTGGTTATTGCGATGAGCCGTATCAGCCAAAAACGCATCAATCGCATCGAAAGCGTGCTCAATGCGGCGGCTGAGGGCGATCTTTCCGCTCGGACCGACGTGAAATACACACACAACGATTTGGCGCGCATTTCAGTTTCTGTCGATGACATGCTGTCACGGCTGGAAGGCTCGGTGGCGGCAATGAGCGACATCTCTGCCAACATCGCTCACGAGCTAAAAACACCGATTACCCGCTTGCGCCATAACCTGCTGACACTGCGGGAAGACGCCGATCGTGTTGAGCCAAACCTCGATGACGCTTTTATCGAGGAACTCGATAGAGCACTGGAAGATTCGCAGCGTTTGGCCTCTATTTTTGATGCATTGCTGCGGATATCCCAGATTGAGTCCGGTGCACGCCGAAGCCGCTTTATGGCGCTTGACCTGAATAATGTTATCGAGACAGTGGCAGAGATTTATGTCGATGTCGCCGAAGATGCAGAGATGACGCTGACGGTAGAGAAGCCTGACTCACCACTGATGATTCAAGGCGATCGAGAGCTGCTTATCCAGCAGGTAGCTAACTTGATTGAGAACGCGCTGCGTTATTGTCCAGCGGGTAGTCAAATCCAGCTTCGCTGCGGTGAAAATCCGGAAAACGGCAATGTGTGGCTCGAAGTGAGCGATAATGGCCCCGGCATCTCTGATGAAGAAAAAGAGCGCGTGTTCGAGCGTTTATACCGTGTCGACAAAAGCCGCACCGATGGTGGCCTTGGTCTAGGGTTGTCCTTGGCAAAAGCCGTGGCTGGTTTGCATTACGGCCATATTGAGCTGTTTGATGCAGAACCGGGGTTGGGCGTCAGGGTAGCTATCCCGGTTCGCTAGGGTTAATTAAACGCACTATTAGATTGTTTTTATTAATAAAGAAAGTGGGAGGTGTATAGGTTCGGGAATAATAATTCTTAAACTGTCACCTTTCTTTTTATATGAAACAGATTTCATTTTTCTTTTATTTAATCAAAGTAATTCAATTGGATATTTCTTTGGCGATTGTTTAATCCGGGTCTCATTTATTTCTACGACACCTTCAATTCTCACTTGTGAGAATTGAAGGTGTCGATTGTTGATATGTTCTACTCAATGCCAGAATAACGAAATGCTTCTCTGGTTAGGCGGTTTAATTCGCTTTCTTTCATTTGGTTATGAACAACGGTGATGCGTCCGAGGTAAATTAAAGGCACTTCAGAAGCCCTGCCTTCGAGGTGAAATTTAATGGCTTCAGCGGTGGCCACACCCAGATCATCGCTCATCCGCATTGGCGTCGCATCTAACTCACCCGCCCGAATTTTTTCGATCTCTTTTGCGGTGCCACCCCAGCCCGTCACATAAATGTCAGACAATCTGTCTGCTTCACCAAGCGCTTCAACAGCCCCCATGGTCATGGCGGTATTGGCATTGTGTATCATCGATACTTCGGGAAAATTATTGAGTACCAATCGCACACCGTCAGCCCCTCCGAGTTTCTGATATTGGCCAAAGTGTTCGTAGATATTGCGCCAGTTACCTTTCCGCTGTACGCAGTCGATAAACCCTTGAGAACGTTGGGTATCTGTAATGCCAGGAATACCTCGGTTGGCAGCAAATTCCACCTCTTTGCCCACGTGCTTTATCACATGGTCGCAAAGTACATCAGCGCCCATGGCACTCGAAAAGTCGAACCAGGCGTCAGGCTGATGGGTCCATGTGCTGTCTGGGGTATGGAACGCCCAAATGAAGGTTTTGAACTTGTCCGACGCCGAGAGTTTCTGGATGTTGTCCGCCTGTAAGTCCAGCTCGGAAGGGCCGAAAATCACGAAGTCATACGGCGGCTCAGCATTAAGCACTTGATCTGTATATTGCGATTGCAATGAGTGCTCGATTTGCTTTGAGGGGTACTCATGAACCTCATAGGGTAGTTTTAAGTCCAGTAAGCGTTTGGTCATCGCTTTGAAATTTTTCACCCAAAAATCAGAGATGTCTGCACTCGGGTAAATAACTGCAATACGCATAGGTTTGCTTAATTTTTCTATATTCGTCGGTAATGGTGGTTCACTAACGGTTTTCTGAAATGTTTTAAGTTTTTCATTATTCGAATTATTTAGGTTTTCTTTAGATGAAACTGAAAAAGACATCACCCATAAAGCAAAAACCAGGCCTGCCACTATACTTCTTTTCATTTTCCTTCCTTGTGGTTTACCAACTGGAAAAACTCTATTAACATGCTTATTAATGATACATGAGAATTATAAATCGGACTGGTTTCATTCTTTGAGTGCTTATATTTTTTCCCGATTCAAGACTTTTATCATCTTTTTCTTCGCTACAACGTGTTCTGCCGAAACGATCACAGCGTACTACGTTGCTTATGCGCAGGAAAAAGTGAGAAGAGCGATATCTGAGAATGCTGTCTGGCGTGGCCCTACGACCGGCCCAAGTATCGTGAGCGACAAAAACATTATTTTCGTTGCTTCTGACTTGAGAAATGGTGGGGTGTACGGCGTTGGGAAAGGGATGTCTGAAGCCATTTCCAATATCGACTGGCACCTTAGGTTTATTGATGGGTTTGGCTCAGAGGTTCGACAAGGAGCAGCCATCAAGAAAGCCATCAGTTTCAAACCGGATGCGATTGTGCTCGGTGGCATCGACGCCCAGCATCACAAAGACGTTCTTAAGATAGCCAAGAGCCAAGGGATCGTGGTGATTGGTTGGCATGCAACCGAGTTAGCAGGTGGGAACAGCGAACTGGGTCTTTTCATGAACGTCACTACAGATCCGCTCGCTGTTGCGGAGATTGCCGCCATGCTGGCTATCGTCAACTCCAAAGGGCGTGCAAAAACCCTGATATTCACAGACCCCAACTATAAAATTGCCACCATCAAAGCGAACGCCATGGCGGACACCATCCGGCGTTGTGCAAACTGTGAAGTTTTGGAGGTCAACGCGCTGCCGCTGGATAAAATTGCCGAGCAGATGCCAGTAACGTTTGAAGGCCTTTGGAAGAAATATGGCGCAGATATTACGCACATCCTCGCCATCAACGACCTCTATATTGACTACGTTATCCCTTCGCTAGAAACAAACGTTGAACAGCAAATTCATATACCGCAGAACATCTCTGCCGGTGACGGAAGCCGTGCGGCCTATAAGCGCATCAATAATGGCAGCTTCCAGTTAGCAACAGTTCCAGAGCCTCTCTACTTGCATGGTTGGCAGATCACGGATGAACTGAACCGCGCATTCAACCAACTTCCCCCGAGTGGATATTCCGCGCCTGTACACATG
The DNA here is from genome assembly GCF_000973155.1 of Grimontia sp. AD028. Classification (NCBI taxonomy): domain Bacteria; kingdom Pseudomonadati; phylum Pseudomonadota; class Gammaproteobacteria; order Vibrionales; family Vibrionaceae; genus Grimontia; species Grimontia sp. AD028. The sequence continues at coordinate 16,679 of NZ_LASY01000031.1, forward strand.
GTGACACCAGATAATGTAAGTGAATTGATTGGCAAGCAAGAACGTGGTGTGTACGACCCGAAAAATGGCTACCGCGATGCCTACCTCAAGATATGGAAGCCATGATGAATCTGAACAATACCAGCATTACCCAAAGGCTTATCATCTCAAGCCTCATCTCTCTCCTGATGGTGAGCTTCGCTGTTCTGATCGTCATTCGTTCCCTGTTCTATGTCGAATCCACGCTGAAAACAGAAACTTCCCGTCACGTTTCTGAGCTGATTGTGAACTCCGAAATCAGTCGTCGCGTCTTTGCATTGACCTCACGGGTCAAGCTATTGGAACAAACCTTCCTGTACAGTGAAACTGCGCTCTCTGAAGAAGCGTTTAACATTGATTTCCAACTGCAAAGGCTAAGAGATCTCTCTACGAATCAGGATTTTTCCTATCAAATAGATGCGTTCATCGACAACTTCCACCGCTTTCTCGGCAGCTCTCTGGCGCTGAACCGGATCCTAAAACAGACCAAAACCATTGATGCGACCTTGGCCGATCAACTCGACGCGCTTGAGGTGGCAGTGGCAGCGAGCAAGTTAGAACACCTCGGCGAAGAAGAGGTGACTATCTACAACAACGAGCTCGATATTATCGCCATGCTTCGTGAGTCATTTCTGATGGTTGGCAAAATGTTGGGGGATATTCATAGCCGCATTACGCCCGAAACCGAAAAAGTGCTGCTCATAGAGGCTGAAAAGGAGCTGGATATTCTTCAGCTTCATCTGGAAAACGTGGACATATCCACCATGGCAGTCCGAACGCAGAAAATCGCAATTAAGCGGACCTTAGAGCGATACCATGCGACGCTCAGGAAAATCCGCGCCAACCTGGACCAGCGTTGGATTGTGATGGCGGCACTTGTTCAGGCTCAGGCAGGTTTGCTTGAAATGGTGGAAAGCACGGAATCCCGTGTGCAGGAGCAAACCTTACAGCTCACCACCCAGTTAGAAGATGTGATCACTGAGTCTCGCTTCAACGCTATCATCATTAGTCTGTTGGCATTTTTGTTCTCTGTACTGCTGGTTAATCACGTTGTCAGCAGACATATCCAGAAGCCTTTGGACGATCTTAAAGATGGATTCGATCGCTTGGTTTCCCATGGAACCAAACGGCCCATTGATTTGGGACGTACGGATGAGTGGGGGCATATTGAGAATGCCTACAACAACATGGCAGCGAGATTGTCTGAGGCTTATCAGGCCATTACCGAAGAGAAAAAAAACTTCGACTTTCTTGCCCATCATGACCCGTTGACCCGCCTGGCGAATAGATTACTTGCGACGAAAGAGCTGCGTAACCAAATCGCTGACTCCAAGGAGAATGGCACCAAATTCCTGCTTCTTTATCTGGATATTGATGAATTCAAAACCATTAATGACTCCCTGGGACATGCCGCGGGAGACAATTTGCTGGTTAACGTGGCGGAGAAATTGACCAGATTGATTGGTGATTCCGGCTTTGTCGCCCGCATGGGGGGTGATGAGTTTATGATCCTCATTCCTAACACTCACTTAGAGCAAGGGAAGCTCATCGCGCAGCGAATTAATAAGGCAATTAAGCAGCCTTACTACATTGAAAAAAATACAATTTTTGTATCAACCAGTATCGGTATCTGTGAGTTCCCTGACCACGGACATGATGGTGAAACACTGATCCGGAATGCAGATACAGCGATGTATTACGCGAAACGCAATGGTCGCGACAGTTACCGTATTTATACGGATGAAATGACCACAGAAGTGAACGACATCATCGAAACCAACCGCGGTTTAAACCATGCGGTTCGTCGAGATGAACTGACTGTTTTTTTCCAACCCAAAGTGAACTTAGCATCCGGCAATATTGTTGGTGCAGAAGCTTTGGTGCGGTGGAAGCATCCTAAACTGGGCTTGCTTCCGCCGTCTGCTTTCATGGAAGTCGCAGAGAAATCTGATCTGGTTGTCGACATCGACAAATGGGTGTTTAGCAAGGTAGCCAGATTGGTCACAGAGTGGAAAAACGCGGGTATCGACACGTCAAGTATCCTTATCTCCGTTAACTTCTCCGCAAGAATGTTCTACATGACAGATTTGGCAGAGCAACTGCAAAAAATCCTCGATAAGACAGATTGCGAGCCGAGTCAGCTGATTTTGGAAATCACGGAACGCGACATGATGCGGGACTTTGAAACCTGCGTCAGGACAATCGAAACCCTGCACGCCAAAGGCTACAAAATCGCGATTGATGACTTCGGTACGGGTTACTCCTCGCTCTCTGTGCTTAAAAATCTGTCCGCCGATTACATCAAGCTCGACCGGAGCTTCATCAAAGACGTTCATTCATCATCGTCGGACTATGAAATCACCAAAGCGATTCTCCAACTGGCTAAAGTGCTGGATTTATCCGTGGTGGCAGAAGGGGCAGAAACTCGACCGCATGTCGATACATTGCGTCAGCTTGGGTGTGCTTCGGCTCAAGGCTACTATTTTGCCAAACCGCTGCCCGTTGATGGTTGGCTTGACTACTTGGAGGAAAATAAGCGCAAGACCAGTCAGAGTGACGTTATCAGGCTGAAATCCGTGACATAAAGCCTTGCTATTGGCAGGTATTGAGCGGCCGAATAGTATTACTCCATACATTGTTATGAGGTAGCTTTTTCTCTCGATTCCAACCGATAAACATGATTCATAAAACAGCCCTTCAAGGGCTGTTTCTCGTTGGAGAGGATGAAGATGTATGAGGACTAGCGGACAAATTTCACCAAGTGGGATTTTACCGTGTTAAGGTTTTCAAAGTTCAGCGAGTAACAAGGAGTTTGCGATGATCGCAAGGGAATGGAAAGCGCGGTGTCCAAAGCACCATGAAGAGGGTTTTATCGCTTATCTTTATGAAACCGGAGTGAAAGAAACGTCTGAGACTGAGGGCTTTCAGGGGGCGCAGATCTTCAAGCGCGAGATGGATGGAAATTCAGAAATCACTTTAATCAGCTACTGGAAAGATCTGGAGTGCATTAAGGCCTTTGCGGGTGAAGATATCGGCATTGCCCGTTTGTACCCGGAAGATGAAAAGTACGAACTGAAACCTGACTTTCACGTGTCTCACTATGAAGTAGTTGAAAGTCGTTTAAACCAATAAACAAGATACTCATTAACAATGAAAAAAGCTTCGCCAGAAAAACCGTTGGAAGAGATCTACTTTGCAGGCGGTTGCCTGTGGGGCGTTCAGGAATTTATGCGCCACTTGCCAGGTGTGGTATCCACAGAAGCGGGAAGGGCTAACGGCACCAGCGATTCAACGGCCACACCTTATGATGGTTATACCGAATGTGTGCGAACACAATTCGACCCTTCCACGGTCTCTGTCATGACGCTGATGGAATATTTCTTTGAAATCATCGACCCTTACAGCGTGAACCAGCAAGGCGAAGATGTCGGCGAGAAATACCGCACAGGCATATACAGCAATCATCCTGAGCATTTGACCATTGCCCGTGAATTCATTGCGGCCTGGGAAGATGCGGAAAAAATTGCGGTGGAAGTCTTGCCTCTGAGTAACTATGTGCCGAGTGATGATGAGCATCAAGACAGGCTGACCCGTTTCCCTGATGACTATTGCCATATCCCTCTGGATTTATTACATAAATACAAGAAGAAATAGATTAAAGCCAAGGATGAAGGAATGAACAGAACAATCGCATTAACCCTGACACTTTGTAGCGCCTTGCTGGTGGTGCCTGTGGCTTTGGCAACCGAGCGCGCAGAGTATGGCTGGGAAATGATTGAACAGGGCGCGATGGTGGTGGATGTTCGTACTCCGGGTGAATTCGATGATGGCCACCTGAGTGGCGCGGTGAATTACCCGGTAACAGAGCTGGATAGACACATCCAAAATCTAAATAAAGACACACCGCTGGTGCTGTATTGCCGAAGTGGTGTTCGCTCGGGTGCAGCGTATCAATATCTGCTAAGCAAAGGCTTCACCAATCTGCACAATGCTGGTGGATTCGAAGAGATGAAAAACGCGAAGTAACTGACTTCGCGTTTTTCTGTTAGACAGTCCCTAAAGTACCAGCCTAGATTTTCCCTTCGTTAAAGTCTTTTTGGAAGTAGAGCACCTTCTGCAGATATCGTCTCGCCTCGTCTTTCGGGTGTCGGGTTGTCAGGGCATCATAGACCTGACGCGGAGACTTGCGGTTAAGCTCTACCATCGCCTGTTTGCGATCGTTATGGAAGGTCGCCAGAACACCGCCTGTGCCGCCGTTGTAGGCGGAAATCATGCTGAAGTGCTTGGATGACGCATTCTTTACATCACGCAGATAACGGGTTTTCAGAATGTGCAGATACGCCGTGCCTGTGTCGATGTTATTTGCGGGATCGAACAGGTACTCCTTGGTCGGCATTCCCGGCTTTTTCTTCACCAGATTAAACACATCCGCGCCTGCTGTTTTCGGGATTACCTGCATCAAACCGTACGCGCCCGCATGGCTGACCGCATAAGGGTTGAAGCTGCTTTCGGTTTTGATCACCGCATAAATCAGATCTTCTGGAATGTCGTAACGCTTTGAGGCGTCGCGAACATAGTGTGCGTATTGGTATTCGCGCTGCTCCAAATGGTCTTTCACCATATCAATTTGCACGTAATAAGCTTTGCCGCGTTTGATGGTTTTACTTTGCAGCTTGTTGTCGATGAGGTAATCCGCAAAGCGGTTTGCACGCCATTCCCATTCAATTGATTTGCCTTCCTGATCGACAATCTGACCGAGGAAAAATGGCTTTCCGGTGAGCTCAATATCTTTGTCCGTAAACTGTTCGACGTGCTTCGGATCAGCAGGCATTAATACCGTTTGAACGATGGCTTTTTGCAGCTTCTCCATCGGCTGGCGTTGGGCAACGGTCGAAACGTAGATCTTACCTGCCTCAAAGTCGATGTGCGCACGGGTTTGGTAACCGTCCAGATACTTCACATAGCGGTGTTTGCTGGACTCGACATACTCATCGTCGCCCCAATGCTTTTTCGCTTCTTTAGCAATGTAAGCGAACAGGGCGTTGATTGCCTTTTTGTTGGCATCAGACACGGGTTGACTGGTCACTGGTGGCGGTGTGTTATCGCAGTTGCAGTCCGGGGTTTCGGGCGCTGCCGAGCAGCCAGCAAGCAGAGCCGCTGACAGCAGAAGAATGGCTTTTTTCATAGTGAAGATGGCTGTTCTTTGTTGTTTTTTGTTAGTGAACAAACGGGTGTGAAAACCTGTTTGATACGTCCTACAGGATTTAGGCGACGATGCTATGCCTGAGCTTTAAAAAAGAAAAGAGATTTGTCGGTGTCGATGAAATTAAAGAAAGAAATTTTGCGCTAACACACAAGGTGTTAGCGCGCTTTTTGAGCAGGTTTAGTTGAGTTGTTTGACGATATGTTTCGCGATAGGAAAACAGGATGTCGCTGCTGGTGAGGGGGCGTTGCAAACCACCAAGGCATGCTCGGTCTTGTGGAACAGGAAATCATCAACCAGATCACCATTTTGGTAGACTGCCTGAGCACGAATACCGGAAGGGTAAGAAAGTAAATCCTGATTGGTCAGGGATGGGCAATACTTCTGCACTTCTTTTAAGTATCCCGGTTTCCAGAACCCGTTCCTCAGCTCTTTCATCGCCGATTTGAAGTTGCGGCGAATCACTTTGTAAAAGCCTGCGTATTGCAGCATTTCAACCACGTCAGCCGGAGAGAAAGAAAAACGAGAGTATCCTTCACGGGCAAGACTCAACACCGCATTCGGACCAACGGTGACTGAGCCGTCAATCATCTTAGTCAGGTGGACACCAAGAAATGGCAAGGCAGGATCAGGAATCGGATAAATCAGGCTGCTGATAATGGCATTGTGTTCAGTCGCCAACTGGTAGTAATCGCCCCGAAACGGCACCATTTGGAAATCGGGCGTTTCACCCAGCATACGTACAATGCGGTCTGACATGATGCCTGCGCAGGAAATCAGTTTGCCGGTATGGAAAGTTTGCTCACCTGCCACCACGGTCACGCCATCTTTAGATTCCTGAATATATTCAACGGGATGACCGTAGAACACATCGCCACCTCTCTCCTTGATCATACTTCCGAGTTTTTCGCAGATTTGGCGGTAGCTGACGATGCCTGTTGAAGGGACAAAGATGGCACCAAGCCCACTGATATTTGGCTCTTTTTCCCTAAGCTGTGCGGCGTCCAGCACATCGAATTCCAGTTCGTTGTCAGCCGCCCGGATTTTTAATGCTTCCATGCGCTCAAGTTCAATCTCGCTGGTGGCGACCAGTAGCTTGCCGCACTCTTCGAAAGGGATGTGGTGCTCGGTGCAGAAGGCTTTGATGGCCTGATTCCCTTCTTTGCAAAAGCGGGCTTTCATACTGCCGGGCGTGTAGTAGACACCGGCATGGATAACACCGCTGTTGCGTCCGGTTTGGTGACTGGCGGGTTGGGTTTCTTTTTCGACAACCACGACCCTGGCGTTGGGCTCACGTTGTTGGAGCTCATTGGCCACACTGAGGCCGACGATACCCGCGCCGATGATCAAATAATCACAATTCACCATGTGTCAGTCCCTGCTAATGACGCCTGTGAGAGTGACGATTGAATGATAAATCGACAGCGATGGGAAGATATGTGCTGTGAGTCTGTGACGGGGATAGGGTGTTAACCCGCTGTCTTTCTTTTGCTTAAACCTTCTTTCGCGTGTGTATGCCCCAGCCCCACTTTGGAGGAAGAAATGATCCTGGCGAGGGGAACAGGTTCACCGTATATGTAGCCTTGTGTGTAATCCAGTCCAACTTCCATCACCTGGCGTAGGTCTTCATCAGAATTGACTTTCTGTGCTGCGGTTTTGACTTTGAGCGAGTCGCTGACTTGTTTGATGGATTCAACGATACGCCTGTCGACCTTGCTTGATTTCATCATGGAGATAATGCTGCCATCAATCTTGAGCAAGCTGATATTGAACTTTCGCAGATACCCGAACGACGTCAACTCGGCGCCGAAACTGTCAACGGCGACTTCACAACCCAATTTTCTTAACGAAGAAACAATCTGTTGTGAACGCACGGTATCAATTAATAGGGTGCTCTCTTTTACTTCGATACAAAGTTGTTGGGCGCGTAAGGTACTTTTCTTTATTAGATCTAAGCAATAAATCATGAAGCTGTCGTTGTAGAAGGCACCCGAAGAGATGTTCACCGCGACCGACATGCCGGTTTGTGCCAGTGCAGACGCTTGCGTGACCAGCACCTCATTGAAGACCCAGCGCTCAATGCTGATCAATCGGCCAGTAGGTTCTGCGGCGGCCAGGAATTCCGCGGGTAATAAGAGATCGCCGTCTTCCGTGATCAGCCTGACTAGCAGCTCATGCCAGGTTTGGTCTTCCTGATTGGTAGGAATGATAGGCATGCTTAAAAGACTGAATGAATTCGTAGAGATGGCGGTATCAATACGCTGCAGCAAAAAGTCGCGACGGAAAGAAATGCCGTCGTTAAGTAAGGATGCATCAAAGATTGAAATAGCGTGCTGACTGCCCTCAGAGATCGACTCCAATGCCACCTGCGCTTGATAGATGAGCTGGAACGGTGTGTTGTTTGGGTCGTCTGCTGCGGTCAAACCCATTGAGCATCCTAATGGGTAGGAAAAGTCACCTTGTTGGTACTTCAACGCGCCAATTTTCTCTGCCAGTGTGACCAGAGAATAGCGAGCGTGTTCGACGGATTCATGTTCCAGCAGCATGCCAAATTGGGTATCACTGATTCTGGCAACGCACTGCTTACCCAATGCTTTAATTAAAAGTGCCACCGATTTAATGAGCTGATCACGGATCTGCTCGCCGAAGGCATCTGTCAGAATATCGAGCCCACTGATTTCTATCACCACCAGTGCATGCGGCTCTGTGCCCTTTAAGCTGTCGATGTGGCTTTGTAATCTATGTTCAAACGCGCGTTGGTTTGGCAACTTCGTTAGCGCATCTATCGCTGACTTCTCTTCCAGCCCTGCAATCCTCTCTGCTACCGTCGCTGTTTGATAGTGGAAAGTCAGCACCCAGCCGCTGGGCGCTGCGCCATCAAGGATGACAGGGGTCGCTTCTAAATATACCAACTGTTCCTGATTATGTTCAGTTTGTAGGGTAAAGGTGCCCCTCAAACGGAAGTCTTGGTGGTGGGCCGAGAGTAGGTGTGCAAAGGTGTATTGGTTCTGGCGATCAAAGATATTGAACTGTTCGTCGATGTTAGTACCAACCAGCTCTTCTGAGGAGAAGCCAGTGAAGACAGAAGCATGGCGGTTGATAAAGGTTATCCGAAGCAAAGAATCCAGCGCGACGATGCCATCTGTGACGGACTCCGCTGCCGTGGCTAACAAATGGTTTTCACGTTCGAGTTGTACGTTTTCCCGCTGGATTAAGGTGGTTTCCTGACATAGCCCGACCAAACGGGATCCCGATTCAGAGTGAATGACCCTAGCCAAAATATGATGGTACACCACATGTCCATGCGCGTTTTGTACCTGGATGTTGAAACTGAGTTGATCGTTGTTCATACGGGTGATGTTGAACATAGAATCAAGCTGATGGCGGTCTGAAGGCAGTACTCTTTCCCGCCAAAGAGATGTCGTTATATGCTCGCCATTGTGCAGTTCAAACAAGGCGTACATTTCTTCGTTCCAATAGAGCTGTTCTGTTTGAGGAGTGTATTCCCAAAGGCCAAAATCACACACCTGACCGACCAACTCTGTTTGTTTGGCTGCCATGGTTTCTTGCAGGGACAACGCTCTTTCGTCATCAATGTCGGTAATGGTACCAATCACTTTGGTCGTCATGCCGTGGCTGTCATATTCAATAGGTTGGCAGTTGTCCCTTACCCAGCGATATCGCTCATTATCATCCAACAAGCGGTATTCTATGGCCCCTGAGTGTCCCCCGTTTTGGGTTAACGTATGCTGGTACTCGCGCAGGTCTTCAGGGTGAATACGGGACATCCATTCGTAAAGCCGTTTCACTTCAGTGGCTTTAATGCCAATGGCTTGCTCGGAATTTTCGGAAAGTTGCAGGTATTTAGTGTGGCACTCCATTTCATAGACGGCGGTATGGTTAATGCCGAGGGCGAATTCAAATTTCTTGGACCACATTTTCCGCTCGTCATCAAAGCGCCGGTCTTTATCAATATCCTGCACTTGATAGATGTATTGCTGGGTGTTACCCGTCCATTTGTCCCGGATGATTGAAACGGCAATACGTGTCCAAACGACTTGCTTGTTTTTACGGGTCAGGCGGACTTCTGCTTGGAAGTTACTGATTTTACTTTGAGCAAGGAGTTGGAGCTTTTCATTTGCGGTGTCTTTGTCGCGGTGAAAAACTAACTGGCGGAAGGTTTTGTTTTCCAACTCTTCCCCAGTGTAGCCAATCAGGTCAATGAAGCTTCGATTCGCATTACTCATTTTGCCATCAGGCTGCACCATTACTGTACCGATGACAGAGGACTGCATGGCGTTTGAAAACAACTCTGCGCGCTCATCACTCATTTTTTGAATGTGCAGTAGACGTGCTGATTTCACCGCTAGAATGGCACCCAGTAACATAGCTCCACTGATGGGAAGAAGCAGAGCGGTTGGGTTGGAAGGTTCAACTGAGAGCGATAAATTCTCTCCCGGGTTAACCAAGAGCAAATCCAAGGTAACTGATACGACAAAGGCGGTAAAAAACGCTGAGAGTCTATCTAAGACGGCACCAGCCAATGTTAACGCGATAGCGATAGCAATGAACGGGAAAGCGACATGGGTGAGCAGCCACCCAGAAAGCGCTGCGATAGCGAAGATAGTGAGGACGGTCGTGGGTCGATAAATGCTGGAAGGCAGCTCTTTATCTCGCTGCAGCAAGGTATAGATCAATGGGGTGATGGCGAGAAAACCGATAACATCTCCCAGATACCAAGCCGGAGCAACGACTTCAAAAGGAATGGATAATTCTCGATTGAGTACCCAACCACCGAGCACCGCGCCCGAAATCGGCACTAGGATGACCGTAAATAAAACAAAAAAGCTAAACGCTTTAAGAGAAAGGAAAGGTTCAGCGTATCGACTTATCAGCACCAGAGACAGGCTGCCAAGAATGATGGTCGTGCTGTTTGCGGCTGAGAGTTGAATACTTTGTAGGGGGTCATCACCGAAAATAATATTGGAAAGTAAGATGGCAACAAAAGCAGTGCTAACAAGGGCAAAACGCTGGCTGGGAGGAGCCAGAGCGATCATGGCGATACTGAAACCATTGGTATACCAAATAAACGCGGCGCTGTTGGGTTGGCGTAAAAAATAGATGGCATACAGCGACTCAATCAGACAGCCCAGAAACAACAGCATCACGCGGAGCAAAACCGCATTCTGTGGAAATACGTCCTTAGAAGATGGGGGCGCTGTCGATGGCGTCATTCTGTCATCCGAACCATGAGTCAAAAAAGGAAACTCTCCCTTTCGGCAGGCGCTGACAGCGAAGCCACACCTTAAAGGCAGAGTTGTGTCTCAAAAGTTTAGATGATGTCTCATTGTTGTGCCGAGAAAGGCCGGCTGTTTTACAGCGAGTTATTCGTGATGTTACAGCTCGTTATATTTGACCGCTTTCCCAAAGCACTTCTCGGGTGGGTATTTCTTACGGTTGTGCGCAATCTTTTCATCACAGGCTTTTTCTAAGTCCACGCCACAACGGTCGGCAATACGGATGAGATAAAGTTGAATATCCGCCAGCTCATGCTCAAGCGCCTGACGCTTTTCTGAAGGGAAATTTTCTGCCTGTTCCGGCGTCAGCCACTGAAACAACTCTGCCAGTTCGCCCACTTCGCCGCTCAATGCCATCACCAGATTCTTGGGGTTATGAAATTGCTCCCAATCACGTTCGCGCGCAAATTCGGCCATCTCAGCTTCCAAACGAAGGAATGCACTTTGGGGTTTATCAGTCATTGGGAAACTTCCTTTCAATCAATAGCACTCTAGGGGCAGTAGTGTGTCATGGATTGAAGCACGGGAAAACTGAAGCGTTGGATTGCCTCCGTAGTCACTAAATAACTGGTTTACCTGTCCTATTTTTGTGAAAGCAGGGAATTTATCTGCCCAGTGAAAGCAATGACGCGCTAATCCTGTCTATTCTGTAAGTAGAACCATGGAGCTGGGTACCCACTTTGAATGACATCACCGCCACATTGCTGACGTTTTCCCCTGTGACTCTCTTTTTCGCGGTGATCCTCCTGTCTTATCTACTCGAAGATTTGGCCATTGTGACGGCAAGCGTTGCGGCGTCGCAGGGTGTGATGTCTATCCCTGCCGCACTGGCGGCGATTTTTGTTGGTATCGCGACAGGCGATATCGGCCTGTATGCGCTTGGCTTGTGGGCCCGCCGCTGGAGAAAACTGCGCGGATTTTTACTGACCAAGCCGAGCGTGAGAATGATACGCCGCAAACTGCGTGCCCATGCGTTTGGCAATTTGTTCCTTATTCGTTTTGTGCCGGGTCTAAGGTTTGTGGGTTTTTGCCTCAGCGGTTTTTTCCGCGTGGGGCTGAAGCCATTTTTATCTGCTGTTTTGGTGGCGACCGCGCTCTGGACGGCATTGGTTTTCGCGCTGGTTTACCAGTTGGGCGAAATTGAATGGATTAATAACCACCTCAGTTGGGGGCTTATCCCGGTTGTGGTGCTCTTGCTCATTGCTGTCAACCGCGTTGCAGGGAGCAAGCTGAAGGAGAAAGCCGTTTGCACAGATTAAAGCTGGTGGAAGAGAAAACGTCCCCTGCCTTGCCGGTTAACCATGGCATGCCGCCTCTAGACATGAGCGGCAAGCCGGTGTCGTTTTTTGAATTCTGGCCGGGTTGGGTGTTTTACGCCCCGGTTGCCCTGCAATGGATTTGGAATGGCTTGAAATACCGAAGCTTCGGGTTGCCATTGGTGGCAAACCCCGGGATTGAATTGAGCGGTATGGTGGGTGAGTCCAAGGACGCCATCTTGTCGTTGGCAGGTGAAACCGCCAAACCTTGGATCCTGCCTTACATCATGTGGGAGAAGACGGCAATGCCACCTGAAACACAGGCGCATCAAGCCTTGACGGCTTTGCACCAGGCGGGGCTCGGCTTTCCTGTTGTTGCCAAGCCGGACTTGGGGTGTCGTGGTGCGGGTGTGCGTTTGGTGGAAAACAAAGGTGAGCTGGAAGAATACCTTCGCCTGTTTCCTGACGGTGCCCGTTTAATGCTGCAGGAAAAAGCCCCTTATAACGCCGAAGCCGGTGTGTTTTACGTGCGCTACCCAGGTCAGGAGAAAGGACAGATTTTCTCCATGACGCTCAAATACAACCCGTTTGTGGTGGGTGACGGCGAAAGTAACCTCGCACAGTTAATTGATGAAGATTCGCGCGCCGGAAAACTCTCCCACCTATATCGCTCACGCCACGAAGACAAGCTGGATTTGGTGCTCGCCAAAGGGGAAACCTTCCGCCTTGCGTTTGCCGGTAGTCATTCTCGCGGAGCGATCTTCCGCGATGGACGTGACTATATCAGTGAAGCGCTAGTCGAGCGCTTGGATGAAATTTTTGATGATTTCCCCGGTTATCACTATGGGCGAATTGATTTGAAGTTCCGTGACATCGCGAGCCTGATGCGTGGCGAGGATTTTGTGCTTTTAGAAGTTAATGGTGCCAGCAGTGAAGCCGCCCATATCTGGGATCGTGGTGCGACCATCAAAAGTGCTTTCAGTACCTTGCTGGCGCAGTACCGCATGTTGTTTGAGATAGGCAACCTGCAACGAAAAGCGGGGCATAAAGTGCCTTCGTTGATGGACTTGTATCGAGCGTGGCGCAAGGAAAAAGCGCTGGTGCGTGATTATCCGTCGACCGATTAAAACAAAAAACAATCGAATAAAGCATCGATTTGAGGGGATTCCATGTTAGCAAGAGACTCCAAACCATCACTGAACGCACCTTATGCCGTCGAGGTAGAAGGGGGGCTGGATGTGGCGGCACAGGCGCTTGAGCTTCTTCATCAATTGTCAGATGACCAATACCAGTTCGTTGCTGCGCCTTATTTGCAAAGCTCGATTGGTCAGCATATGCGCCATATTCTGGATGTCTTTCATGCGGCTTCTGCACAGGAAATCGACTATGACGTTCGTCGCCGTGCACATCCTGTCGAAACGGATCGGGAAATAGCGATTTCGGAATGGAGACATCTTTGCGAATGGCTGGAAAGTCTTTCAGAAGCTGATATGGACTCAGCCATCAATGTGCGGCATGAGGTGAGCCTGAACCGTCAGGCAGCGGCCACATCAGCGTCGACGCTGGGTCGCGAACTGGCGTTTGTTTCCAGCCATGCGGTGCACCATTTTGCGCTTATCCGCGTGAGTTTGAGCGTGCAGAAAATCAGTGTGGCAGAAACTTTTGGCCTTGCGCCTGCCACCCTCAGTCATTTTCGTGGAGAACAGTAGATGTGTACTGTCAGTTGGCTGTTGCACGATAACGGTTACGACGTTTTCTTCAACCGTGATGAGCAGAAGGGCCGTGCCATTGCGCGACCACCGGAGCGATTTCGCGAACAAGGCACCGAATTCCTCATGCCTGTAGACCCGGATGGTGGCGGTACTTGGATCGCCACCAACCAACATGGTCTCTCTCTTTGTCTGCTGAATTACTATCAGGGTGATATTCCCGAATTGCCACTTATCAGTCGTGGCTTGTTGGTGAAAATGCTGGCCCCTTCGTCGTCAGTGGCAGATGTCGTCAGCACACTCAATAACCTTCACATGGGCTCTTATGCGCCCTTCACCCTGCTGGTTTTCGCACCGGATTTGAATTCGCACCATGGCCACGTGATTGCTTTCCAGTGGGATGGTCATGTTCTCACGCAGCGACCCAGCGTTGAGCCAATGATTTCCTCTTCCGTGGCATTTCAGGAAGTGATGATTGCAAGGCGTGAAGCTTTCAAAAGCATCATGACTGAACCGCAAACGGTCGAGAAAGCGTGGGCATTTCACCGCAGCCATGTGCCGGAAGCGGGCTACAAATCTGTGTGTATGCACCGGGACGATGCCAACACTGTGAGCTTTACGCACCTCAGCGCCACCCCGGGGGCAACGGAAATGGTGTATGTCGATGGATCACCGTGTGAAAACGTTCCAACGGCGACAGAAACCTTGATTCGAAAAGTGCCAAACATGCGTTTGGTTGCCAGCGAAAAAAGGTGAAATTTTTACCTCCCAGACAGGTTCTTATTTAGCAAGCGAACCTGCCCAAAATAAAAGGAGTGAAAGATGTCTCGCGTACTGTTACTGCTAGCTTTGTTGTTCTCACCACTGACCTTCGCCGCCGATGTTTACACTGGCTTTTTCAGCAGCAAAGCGGTGAGCGGTTATGACACTGTGTCTTTCTTCGATGGCACACCAGTCAAAGGCAAATCAGATTTCAAAACCGAATATCAGGGTGCTGATTGGTTGTTCTCCAGCCAGGAAAACCTCGACAAATTCCTCGCCGACCCAGAGAAGTATGCACCGCAATACGGTGGCTACTGTGCATGGGCAATCGCTGAGAAAGATGATCTAGCGCCGGGTGACCCTGAGTTTTGGACTATCGTCGATAACAAGCTGTACCTGAACTATGACGATTCTGTTCAGAAGGCATGGGAAAAAGACATCCCGGGCTTTATCGATTTGGGTGACAAAAACTGGGCGAAGCGCTAATCCAGCCTGTTAACCGCTAAGAGGAGAGTCATCAATGATCAGTCCCTTTCAGATCCCGAGAAAAACGCCGTTTGGTGTGATTGAAAAAGCGCTGGAGTCCGTGACAGGTCTCCGGGCTTTGGATAAGCACTACCGCCGCCGTCCGGAAGGGATAGATACCGATCATTTTCTCTCCTATACCCTCGATGTGCTCGGCATTGACTACACCGTCTCTGCCGAGGACATGAAGAATATCCCTGCCACTGGCAGCACAGTGGTGGTGGCTAATCACCCGCTCGGTGGTGTCGAAGGGGTGATCCTTGCCAAACTACTACGTCAGGTGCGCCCTGATGTGAAAGTGCTGGCAAACTACTACCTCAAACGTATTCCCGAACTCAGTGACATCTTTATCGGCGTCGATGTGTTTGAAGGGGAGAGTGCGCGTAAGGCGAATTTGAGAGCGTTACGCGAAGCACACCAACATGTCAGCGATGGCGGTTTGCTGCTGATTTTCCCAGCCGGTGAAGTCTCGACCTTTGACGAAGATGGACAGCTCAAAGACAAGGCGTGGAGCCGTTCAGTCGCTGCCTTGGTCAAGAAACACAAAGCGACGGCGTTACCGATTTACATTGGCGGTCAGAACAGCCGCAAATTCTATCGGGCTGGGCGTATTCATCCGCTGCTCCGCACCGCAATGCTGGCGCGAGAACTGCTCAATAAACGGGGCGATGCCATCCCACTTTCCATTGGTGAACCTATCGCGTGGAAAGAGTGTCGTGCATTCGAAAATGACGACGCCCTCGTGAATTATCTGAGGCTCAATACTTATCTGCTTAACCGCGAGCAAGCGGTGACGGCTGTTGAGTTGGAACAGACAGGCGAACCCATCATTGCGCCGCAGTCTGTCGATGCGATAGAACAGGAACTGACAACATTACCAGCGCAAGCAAAACTTCTGTCATCCAATGAGTTTGATGTTTATTGCACGGAAAGTACGCATATTCCGGTGATCCTTCAAGAAATCGGCAGAATGCGTGAGGTGAATTTCCGCGCTGTCGGTGAAGGCACGGGCATGGCTTGTGATATCGACGAATATGATGATTACTACCTGCATCTGTTTATCTGGGATCGGGAAGCGCGGCAAATGGTCGGCGCTTACCGCTTGGGTAAAGTGCAGGAAATTGTGGCTGAGAAAGGGTTGAACGGGCTCTACTCCCGCAGCTTGTTCCAATATGACGAACGTTTTGTAGAAAGCATGGGTAACTCGCTGGAAATGGGCCGTTCGGTGATAGATGAAAAGTACCAGCGAAGCTTGTCAGCCTTACTGCTGCTCTGGAAAGGGATTGCTGCCTATGTGAGCAAACATCCTGATATCACCACCCTGTTTGGCCCGGTCAGCATCAGTAACGATTATCCGCTGACTGCACGTCGTTTGCTGGCAGAGAGCCTGAGCGTGCACCACTACAATGAGGACATTGCGCAGCTGGTGGCACCGACCACACCGCTGGAAACTTCCGCACCTGTACCTTGGCATACTTCAATGCTGGCAGGGCTTGGTGATTTGCAGCTGTTATCGCGAGTGATCAGCCGCATGAGTCAGGGTTTGGGCGTGCCAGTGCTGCTCAGGCAGTACCTTGGTCTGAATGGCAAGCTGGTGTGCTTTAACGTGGATCCTGCATTCAACAATGCGTTGGATGGCCTGATTATGGTGGATTTACGCAATGTGCCTGTGAAGACGCTCGGCAGATATATGGGCAAAGAGCAGGCGCAAATTTATCTCGATTATCATCAGCAATAAAATCGATTTCAAGCCAACAAAAAACGCCGATATCCGGCGCTTTTTGTTTATGGGTATTCGAGAGATTTAGATGCGGACAGCTTTAGAAGCTAAGGCTGGCACCTACGCCAATTGAGCTGGTTTCAGCATTACCTGCATCACGGTAGGTCAGTTCGACTGCAAGACCGGGACCAATGCCAGGGGAAAGATTAATGCCCACAGCACCCAGCAAACCCCAACCATCCTCTTTTTCGGCCATATAGGTGTTGTCGTAGTAGTTGCCGCCGCCGCGTACATAAACATCACCCAAGACGATAGGAATATTCACTTGGAGCGCCAGTGGAATCGACGTAGAGGTGAAGTCCTGATCGACACCGTTTTCATCGGGAATGTCTGCCGTGGTTTCGCCGTAGCCAGTATAGATACTGGTGTAATCATTGATGTGTAGCTTACCGTTAATTGCCCAGAAGTAACCGGTGGCACTGCGACCTTTGTATTTCACATCAGTGATACCCGCATCCGCGCCGACTGAAATAGGCAGGATCAGCGCAGAGGCCGAGGTTGCAAAAAGGGCTGAGCTGAATGCAGCCAGCGTTATCAGTTTCTTGGATTTAGCCATGTGGTCACCCCGTTTAGAAAAGCGCTCACCAGTAGCAAGCTTGCGACAAAGCATATGGAAATCAGTTTAGGAGTGAATCGGTGGTATAGCGGCGGAACTGGGCAGCTTTTGGCAACAAGATCAGATATTTGTGAGCTGTACCCAAACAATCTGCTGCCAGAGTGACAAAAACGGCACCCGGAGGTGCCGCAAACGTGCATTGGTGAGTGTGTGATTAGGCTGCAACCAGTGCTGAAATCACGCCAATCACACCACCGAAAACACCACCCCAGACGACCAGCCAACCCAGGTGCTCGCGGATCATCTTCTGAACGATTTCCTTCACCATTTCCGGTGTCAACTCATCCAGACGTTGCTCGATAACAGACTCGATGTTAGCTGTGATATCGCCCATCATTTCCGGCTGTTCAATTTGGCCTTTCAGCGCTTCACGGAAGTTATCCTGCTGAGTGATGTCGACCACTGAGGTTTTCATTTTCTCTACGAATGGCTGACGCAGTGGTGCCAGTGCTTCCGAACCGCCCATCATGGCAAGCATGCCACCAAATGGACTGTTGTTAATCACTTCTACTAAGCCATCAAACGTTGGATTGAAGTCGATTTGCTCAATCACAGGTTCAAGGTTCAAAGCTGCACCGCCAGACATTTCCTTGTTCAGGAAACGATCAACATTTTCCTGGGTGAAGAACTGATCCATCATCAATGATTTGATGCCAAGCTTGAACGCCTCAAAACGTGCCTGAATAACGCCAGAACCGTAAAGCCCCGGCACCTTTTCAAACAGCATGTGTACAGCCAGCAAGTTGGTCAGTGAACCTGACAGCGCAAATAAACCACCATAAAGTGCCAGTGGCTCTTCAAAGTAGTAACCCGCAGCGAACACGGCTGCTGCGATAAGATTGGTCAAAAAGCTTTTGTTCATTGTTTTTGCTCAATTTGTGTACTTGGAAATGGCGATGATTTTAGTCAAAGCGAGGACAACGAACAATATGGCTTTTCACTCAAAATAGCGGAATGAAGGATTGGCTATCGCGAATCTCGCTAAATACTCGTCTCAGTGCTTCTTGCGAAAAACTGTGCGCGTAGTTCCCCATGCTGACCCGATTGACACCCAGTTGTTGCAGCGCGCCGAACTCTGGCAGAGTCGGTGTACACATCACATTCAGAGGAAGAGCACAGGCATCAACTGCAGCTTTGATGTCTTCCGGCTTCGAGATAAACGGTACAAACAGACCATCAGCGCCTGCATTGGCATAATGCTGCGCCCGCTCAAGCGTTTCTTCCTTCGCGTTATCTAACCCAAGCAAAAACGTATCAGTACGGACATTGATAAACACTTCTCTTCGTTGACTGCCCAACAGCTTGATGACATCCCTAAGTTTCTGTTGGAAATCCACCATGTTTTCGATCTTTCTCTCGCCTGCCAGCACCTTGCTGTCTTCAATGTTGATGCCTTTGACGCCCATCGAGATGAGTGTGCGAATATTCCCGGAAATTTGATCTGTGCTTTCCCCATAGCCAGATTCAATATCCACATTCAGTGGTAGGGTCGAGCATGCAAGAATCCGCCTGACGACGAACAAAAGCTCGTCGAAGGTCATAGTTTCGCCATCTTCATAGCCGAGTGAGTGAGCGATGGCAGCACTGGAGGTGCCAATTGCAGGATATCCTTCCAATTCGGCAGTCTTGGCGCTATTTGCATCCCAGACATTTGCTAATACATAAAGGTGGTCATGAGTGGATAGTTGATAAAAATCCATACGGTACTCCGTTTTTCTGTGTGAAGTTGGGAATACTTTATCGAGTTTATTTCAGGTCTCTGGCTGGAAACGGAACTGAACCCAAATGATTGAAAAATTGGGGTAATCGGTATTGCGAAGTTAGAGACATGGCTCAGAGTTGAAGCTCGAACATTTACCGGATGGATAGGCCGCATCTACACTCATTGCGTTGACTGAATAGATAAAGAACGGACATGCTGCTTCGAACAGGGATTACCTTTTTACTGGCGCTCGCATTGACGGCCTGCAGTGCGGGTAACCGTCCCTTTGAATTTAAAAATCTTGCCAAATCAGACATGGACTTGATCACGGATATTCACATACTAGAAATCCGCGATGCGATACGTGAGCTCACCGTAAAACTCTACAAACGAAACCCAAGAGAGTTGGCTAAGGTGCCAGACATGACGGTTTCTGGACGTCTGGATTCTTTTATGACGGTTCAACGGCCTGAAGGCGGCTATGCAGAGCTGGGTGGATTGGATGGGGTAGATGCGCTTTATCTGGCTTTTTCTGAGGAGTATGAAGGTGATCGGGTATTCGCTTTGATGGTTGGTATCACCGGCATGATCAGCGCCAGTTACAACAATCAGTTGGAGTTCTACCTCCTCGACGATATCGATCAGCAAAAGCTCTATAACAGCGCCCGTAATCTGGAAACGGTAGCTTGGTTGCTCAATACACGAAAAGACATCAATGGTGATTTGATGCTACTGAGCAATGGTATCGCGTTGGATGGGACCCCAAACTACAGCTACGAGCGAGTGTTGGCGAAAATGATCGTGATTCAGGACATGATGGCTAAAATGGTCGCTGACAGTACCAATCGTCATATTAATCAAGTTGTCCATGGTGTGGCATCAATGACATTCTTCCCCATCTGAATTGCCTTCTTTTTGATACAAATATCCCGTAGGGAAACGATTGGTCTCACTCGATTTCAACTGTGAACTGACAATCAGCTTTAACCTTCCCAAACATAAATTGCCCAAAAAGCACCAGTAAAGGTGTAGGCCTTTTACTGCCTCTTTTTAGTGAACGTTTAATATTCTCAATGGTGGCGGCTTGTGATTGGGAGGATGTGCTGCCAGGAAATGGCCGTATTGTTTTTCAGTAGAGGCGTTTCTCTGCCCTTATGTTTTCATTTATCCCCCTTGTTCGTTTACTTCTGGTTCAGGATTGTTCAGTAATCTAACTGCTTATAACCAATTGAATAAGGGAAGAGTAATGATCAATTCATTGAGTGCAGTTGCAGCAGGAGCAGTGTTATTTGCCGGGGGAGCGAGTGAGTGGGTTCACTCCGAAAGTACATCCTCGCTTTCATCTGTAGTGTCATATCAGGCGGTGTCACCGAGCGTTTACCCTTCCAGTCAGGTCAACTTTCAACGAGATATCGAAAGCTGGGTGGGGGTGACTTGTAGGGGTAATGAGCCTCGTGTTTTTTTTGGTCTAACCAAAATGCCCACTCTCGTGATGCATGATGATCCTTTAATTGCCAAAGTGAGATTTGACGATGAAGTTAGACAAATTGTTGTCAGGCAACCAACAAGTGCCCATTACCTGAATCCTGTTGCGAGTGAGCAGGATTACCTTGTTACCAAAATGGCCACGGCCAAGAATGTGTCTTTGGAACTTCAATGGTCAAATGTAGGAAGTGTGGAATATAACTACGTCATGGAAGGCGCTGAGACTTCTATATCAAAGACGATGTCAAACTGTATGGCATGAAGCCACACTATTTAAAGGGACTGGAATGAAGACAAATAGCCCCTAAGGCCTGTTACTCACGCAGTTTCACTTCCCTCTGGCACTCAATATAGAGCGGATGTGTACGATTAGTTCATTAACCCGCAAAGGCTTTAACAAAAAGCCCTGAAGCTGTTGGCTTTCACCAATCTGGTCGGCAAAGTCGTTCAATCCGGTGTAAAGCACCACGGGCAGTTCAGGGCTGTGCTTGCGCGCTTCATTGATAAGCTGTAACCCGGTGAGTTGTGGCATGGCCTGGTCGGTGACCAGAATCTGGTATTTATTAGGCGTTTTCCCTATTTCCCAAAGCGCTTCGCTTGGGTCGCTGAAGGTATCAACCTGCAGACCGAAAATCGGCAGCGTGGCTTTTACCACTTCAAGCATGATTTCTTCATCATCGACGAAGATGACTTTGGGCTGATGAAGATCAGCATCTAGCGGAATGCCAGACGAAACCAGATTCTCGGAATGTATAACGTGGTTTTCTGAGCGTTTGCTGCAGAGCGGAAGGTAGACGGTGAACTCTGTGCCTTCGTTTAGTATGGTTTTAACGCTGATCCCACCTTGGTATCGGCTGATAATTCCATGAACGATGGCCAATCCCATGCCCGTACCTTCACCGTGCGCCCGGGTGGTGAAAAACGGTTCGTAGATATGTTCCAGCACTTTATCAACGATACCTACCCCGTTATCAGTGATAGTGATTTTGGCGAACATGCCCGGTTGTGCCAGCCATTCAGATTCGATGTTTTCTTGAGTCAGTTCAACGGCGGAAACGTCAAATCGGATTTTGCCTTCAAGACCTTGGCAGGCGTGATTTGCGTTGATGAGAAGATTGGTGAGTAACTGATGAATATGGGTGCTGTCGGCATGAATGATCAGGATTTCTTCCGGCAAGGTGAGCGCGAGATTTGAGGTGAAGGCTTTGCTCATTTCCAATGCGCAGGTGACATCCTGACAAAGACGGTTAAGGTCCAGTTCTGTGCGGTCTTCATCCTGTTTCCGACTGAATGTGAGGATCTGCTTTACTAATAATCGCCCACGATCTAATACGTCTTCAAGCTTCTCTAAGTGCTCGCCAACACGCTCGTAAGTTGGGGTGCTTTCCAGTTTAAGCGTGATTAAATCCGCCAGCCCGAAAGCAATCCCCAGCAGGTTATTAAACTCATGGGCAATCCCCCCTGCAAACGCGCCCAGCGCCTCCATTTTTTTGGCTTGCATTAACTGAGCGGCGAGCTGGTGGTTAAGCTCATCACTCTGCTTTTGTCGGGTGATGTCTTTATCAATCCCCACCATGCGCAGCGCCACACCATTTTCATCCCTTTCAACCACTTTGCCGCGATCGAGATTCCAACGGTATTGGCCATTCTTCATCCGAAGCCGGTTTTCATGCTCATGGAGTTCAACTTCACCGTTGATATGAGCCCGCAGTGCTTTCCAGGTAGATTCAACATCATCAGGATGCAGCATAGATTGCCACTGCTCAATGGTGGAGGAGACTTCCTGATTCTCATAACCCAGCGTTTCATACCAGCTGCCAGTCAGGTAGAGCTTGTTCTCTGTGATTTGCCAGTCATAGATACCATCAGATGCAATATCGATGGCGTGTCTGAGTCGTTCGTTCTCGGCTTCAAGTTGAGCGATACGTTTTCGCAGCTCATCGTTTTCAGACATTGTGCGTGTTCACATCACTATAGAAAAAGCTGATGTTGGTGACCTTTTGGTTAACACCCCGGTGAAGGGAAGCAATGGGTTCATCATCGGCCGCTACCACGTCCCAGCAGCGATTGGCCTGATCGTCATCTTCAAAGTACATAGCAACCAGCCCATGTTGCTCTGGAGGTAACAGGTTGTAGCCAGGGTGCGGACGACGGGAGAATGACTGCCAGCCAATGTTGAGTCCCATCTCGTTGAGTTGTTTAGCGTAGGCAACAAATGCCTGTTCAAATTCGCTCTGATCCTGACCGGGTTTGAGCTCATACAATCCGTGCATTGAGACCAAAATAACGTCCTTATTAGTTGTAAATGTGGTGGTTGAAATTTGCATTCCAGCTCATCAGGGTTTTTAACGGCATAGGCTTGGCAATGTAGTAGCCCTGCGCCGAGTCACACCATTCGTGCTGCAAATGTTCATAGATATCGTGGGATTCCACGCCCTCAGCAATGACTTTGAGTTCCATGCGTTTAGCCAAATCAATGCAGGAGCGGACGATGTTGAGAGACTGAGCGTTACTCAACATGGTTTTGGTGAAGGATTTGTCGACCTTCAATTCGGAAAATGGCAGCGTGTGGAATAGAGACAGGGAGGAATACCCCGTGCCGAAATCGTCGAGAGACAGCCCCACGCCTTTAATTCTGAGGTTGACCAAGATATCCAGTACATCCTGACGCCCTTCAAGAAACTCACGCTCAATCAGTTCCAGTGTGATTTGATGGGGCTTTAACTGGGTGCCAGCGATCAGTGAATTAAACCGGAACTGATACTCCGGCGTCACCAACGATGAGGCACTCACGTTGATGGAAATGGATTTGAAATGCGGCAATTGGACAAGTGCTTCGGCATCGCTAGCAACACGGTTAAGTACCCATAAGGAGAGTTTTAGCTTAATTCTGTCTGGCAAATCCGTGTGCAGAAACTGATCGGCACTTAACAGCCCAAGCTCAGGATGATGCCAGCGCAGTAAGCATTCGTAGGAGGTAACAACGCCATCCCTCAGGTTGATTTGTGGCTGATAGAAGACGTCCAGTTGATCATCATCCATAGCTTCTTCTACATCAACCGGATTGACCTTGGCCACTTCCATTTTCTTTTTGTCGGCTTTGCCCTGTTTGGCAAACTCCAGCATGTTCAGCAGTACTCGACGGGTGAAGGGCTTGGAAAGTGAACCGATCACGTTGAAGTCGAGCGATTGGGCAAAGGTAGAGGCGGAATTCAGAATGGATTTGTCGTACCCGCTCAGCAGGATCACGCAGGGCTTGATGCTGAAACTGCTCAGCTCTTTGAGCAAGGCAATGCCGTTTTTATCCGGCATGTGTACATCGAGCAGCAGCACATCATTGGAGGTTGGCGCGGCGAAACGCAGCAGATCCATGCCCCGGTTATAACCTTTAGTGGGATAGCCTGTCTCACACAGCATTTGTGTGATGACATCGGTAAACTCGGTATTATCATCGACGACGTAAACGTTCAAAATCCCATTCCTTGACCCGGGTATGTGGCATCCATCAGTCCAGTAGAGCGCTCTGTTGCCTACCTACTGAAAACCTAACTTTGGAACTAGCTGCAAATATAGAAAATATCGGCGGTGCAGACTGAAAAAGTTGCGCAGGAATCTAAAGAGATTGAATACATTCCACTAATAAATACACAGTCTTTGATGTGAGTCGGTAATTTTAGGCAGTGTTTACAATTTCCTGGGGAAAGTGATACCTATTGATATTTGGTCTGTTTTTGACAAGGCGATAGAGCTTTCTCAGAAATTCTTTATCTTCCTCATCGTTGTCCCAGAAGAAGTGCCCACCTGCCCTGACGGCTCCCCAAATCATGTTGGCGCGCAGGTTATCCACCCCATTTTGGCGCAGCAGTTGGTAGAGGAAATCATCCGCCTGCTCGCGCTCAACCTGATGATTGTAGAACAGCCAGTCATGGACCAATGCTGGCATCATGATGTCTGGGTGAAAGGGCGTAAAAGTAATTTGCCAAGCGACAGCAGGAATGCTGGCGCCGTCGTAACGGAAGTACTTTGGGACAACAATATCGACACCGTCGACTTGTATTTCAAAATCCCAGGTTAGTTCGTATTTGTTCGTCAATGCGCTGGGTTGCAGTCTGGGTTGCTTGAGCATGAGGGGCCTCCAAGTCGCTTCTGGAGGGTATAGGCTAACTAATACACTATTGTGATTGCGTTTAAAGATTGGGAAAAATAGAAAAGAAAAAGGACAGGCAATATGGAGTCAGCTCAAATGAGCATTGCCTGTCCAAAATGCAAATATTTGCATTGAAATAATTTACACCAACTACAAGGAACTTCCATGTCATTTTACTGAGTTACCATCAACGCTGCCTGATGATACCAGTAAAGTAGAGGTGGTAATGTATTGGGTGCATCAATTATTACCAACCTAAAGGCTCGCTACCATAGCCAAAAACGAATTTAAAACTGTTCAATCATTTCGCTGTCATCATGAATAAATCTCTTTGATATTCCGTTTTCCCTAACGAGTAATCCAGATTTATTAACATGATATTTGTGATCAACTTTTTTCCCATTGATCAGTGCACCGATGACTAAAAAGCAGAAATGTGCACCAACCTGACAATCTATTTGATAATTCCCTTTACCTCTATGTTTCAGAGCTTTGGAGACAGTGCCATCCCGATTACTGACTACCGTGACCCGCGATACTGAGGCTACCCTTGCCTCTGTGTCTTCAAAGGTGACTTTCTCGCGTGTCTGTTCTCTTTCTATTCCAAAGTGGGAGTAATAATATCCACCTTGTCGCAATGACGAATTTAAATCCGTCTCTCGAAGATCATTACTATTAACGATACAGGCTGTTAATAATAAGCTCGAAAAAGTTACCGCTAAGCATTTTACTTTTTTCATGGGAAGTCTCCCATTTTGTTAGTGAGTGTAAACACCCTGCTTAATCACATTTTATTATTATTTGGCTCGATAAAAGGAGCCATTCCCCTGATGTTCAATAACCTGCTTGTTGTGCTTATTACAGGTGCAAGTTCAATTTCAGTATTCGTCGAAGACGTGTTTTTGTTTTTCTGATTTAAGCTTTATTCAAGATGCAAAATTTTAAAAGTAAAAATTCACGGAAGGTTGAATAGATGTTAAATAAGTGAAACACAACTGTCGGATTGTTTAATAACTAACGGGCGGGATTCAGTGTTGTCACGCTTTCAGTACGGTGGTTAGCTTAACCTAACTATATGAATACTATAATTAAGTGATGGCTTTTAGTCTGTCAGGCAGTGTGCAAGTAGTGGAGAAGGGAAATCGAAGAAAAAATGATATTTCTGTCTGGGGTTTTTATTATGTAAGGCGGTATTTTTAGACAGAAGAGCTGTGCTTGGCCTGACGACAGGCGACAAATTGGATGAAATCATCAATGACAAGTGGTTTAGCGTAGAAATAGCCTTGCGCATATTCAAAACCTTGATTGAGCAAATAGGTCTCCTGATCCAGCGTTTCGACGCCTTCAGCGATGACATCCATGTTCAGCTTATCTGCAAGGTACTTGACCACATTAAAGATGGCCTTGGCATCGTCATCCCCAGGCAGCACCTGAGTAAACTGGCGGTCAATCTTGATTTGGTCAAAGCCATAGGTGAGCAGGTATTCAAGCGAAGCAAAACCAGTACCGAAATCATCCAGTGAAACCGTCACCCCGGCATTTTTTAGCCAGTTTCGTACCTTGTTGGTAGAATCGGTATTGATCATCTGGGAAGACTCAGTGATTTCGATATCCAGGCTCTGCAGGGGTACATCATTGTCTTCTGAGCAGGAAAGCAGCTCTGCAATAAACCCGTCAGAGGTAAGTTGCTGAGGGGAAACATTGACGCTGAAGCGGAAGTTGTCCGGCAGGTGATCAAGGATCTGGCTGATATCGTAAAAGGCACGTCGCATGATCTCCCGTCCCAGTGCCACAATCAGTCCAGTGCGTTCGGCTTCTTCTACGATATCGACATGGGCGACATTCTGTTGTCTCTCGTTGTGATTCAAACGCAGCAAAGCCTCGCAGCCAATGACCAATCCGGTTTTCATGCTGACTTTGGGTTGGTAATGCAGTGTGAACTCTTTGGTTTCGATAATGCGCTGCAGCGCTTTTCGCACGGCTTCACGGTTGGTTCGTGCCATATCGGCATCTTTATCGTAAAAACGCACACAGCGTCGTCCCGCTTCCTTGGCAATATAAAGGGCGATGTCGGTAGCATGCAGAAGTTGTCTCGGCGTGTGGCCATTTTCAGGGAAAAAGGCGACACCGATAGACGAGGAAATCCACTGGGTGCTGGTGATGTCTTCACGCACAGGTGTATTGAGTAGCGGTGTCAGCAAATCTTCCACGCTCTGCTGGTAACTCTGGGAGGGGATAATACAAACGAATTCATCTCCACCGGTGCGGCTGATGGACGCGTGCGGCAGTTGTTCTCTCAGCGCACGGGCAAATCTTACCAGCAACACATCCCCTTCCTGATGTCCGTTGGCATCGTTATAGCCACCGAAGTCATCAAGGTCGAACGACACCAATGCAAAAGGATGCTCGTGATTACATAGGGTGTTGAGTTCCGAAAGCAAAGCCCGGCGGTTGGAAACATTCGTGAGCGGGTCGATTTCAGACAGGGCTTTGAGTTCGGCTTTGGCACTTTCCAGCTCTCGCATATAGCTGACTGCCTGCTGCACGGAATTGTTGTAGGCATGAACCAGTAAGCCAAATTCGTCGTTTTCGTGGCCGTCTATTTTCAACAGTCTGGCGTTTTTTTGTCGCTCAAGCTTGGCATTCTTATCAATAGAATCAATGATTTTGGAGAGAGGTCGGCCAATCTGATTGTGGAAGAGAATAGTCAGGATGATGGCAATTAGCAGTACTTCTGCCATGGTAGAAAGGCAAATGGTCCACACCAATTCGTAAAATTCGGCCTCAGAGGTGTGGAAGTGCACTGTGCCGACCAGATTCCCTACATGTTGGTCGATAAATTGACTATCGCGGTAGATTTTGAACGTCAGCGGATAGGAGAGAACAACCGTTTCATCGACAGGGAGGACCACACTCAACCACTCAGGAATCAAATCATGATGATGAGGTTGCTCAATGGATGCCACGGCATCGTCATAGTTGTCGAGAATGGCGACAGCCTGAAACAAATGGTCGCCTTCGAAGCCTTTCAGTAGCGAATGCCCTTGCGCAGAATCGAGGTTGAACGCCGCGTAGGCTGCGCCATCGAGGATGTTTTCCAACTGCAGTTTGGCGGCCAGTTCTTTTTCAGTATTGAGGTGGTTGAGCTGAACCGACGCGATAACAACACTGATCACCACACCGCCAATAATGCTCAATAGCATCACTGAAGCGACAAATCGCCTTAGCAGGGGTGCTTTGGTGCCGAACAGCTTTGAGGTCATAAATCCCCGTTATTCTCCGGCGGCTCGACAGCAGCACAAGACAGTGTGAAGGTATGTTCAGGGTCGTCCTTGGAGCAGATTTTATAGAGGGTGCCATCGTTAAGAAGTGTATGGTAAGCCTTGCTCATTCGGTCAATCACGACCTGATCTGACCCTAAGCTGAGAGCGAGATTCAAAATCAGTGGTTTATCTGGATCCCCAAGGTAGAAATACGCTTTCAAATCATCATTGCTGTTTTCGCTGTAGGCATACACAGACCAAAGCCCTGTGGCGTAATCGCACTTACGGTTTTGCAGTAAAGAAAGGTGCTTCGCGGGGCGGGCAATGCCGCCGTTGTCGGTTGGAAGGGCTGATAGCGTTCCCCGCAAGGTGAACAGGTTTTCGTCGGGCTTAAAACCTTTATTTACCAAGTATTGATAGGAGTATGTTTCTAGCTCTGAGCAGACACGGAAATTTTTGGCGTGGTCCAATGAATCCCCTTGCAGTTCAGAGCGGCTTTTTAAGCCTATCAATGAAGAACGTTCGAGTGCGTACAACCGGCCAACCCAGTGGAAGAGATCTTTGCGCTTTTCAGATAAAGCCATGGAGAAGATGGCGACGTTTTTTTCCTTTTGCGCGGTTTTGTAAGCCCGTGCCCAAGGCATGACATCAATGGGTGAATCAAACCCAGCCTCGTCCAAAATGGCTTGAACCATGTCAACCGCACGACCACCAAATTGCCCTTCTTCATCAATGACCTGAAAGGGGGGAAGTGTTTCAGATACCACCCGAAGGGGTTGTTCCGCAAAGGCTACGGCTGCCTGACTAAACAAGCCGAGGGAAACGTAAATTCGTCGCATAATATCCCGTAAATCAATCCATTGGCCGCGAACTAAAATCGCCTCAAACGACCTTTTCAATTTGTGTCAGTGCATCTGGCACACTCGTCTTTACGTGTATATTAAGTAACCTCAAGATGGCTGAGTGTCTTATTTTTGGTACTCGCCAGGACTTTTTTTACGACTCGTTTTAAGTGCGTGTTGCATATGCCTTGTGCGCAAGCCATCCCATACTGAAATTTGGGGAAGAAATGAAATCTATATTGGGGATACCCGTTCTTATTTAGTCCGCCGTTTAGAGGAAGAAATTGATTGAATAAATGGATTTATGCTCTGCTTTCCTGCTATTTAGTTTTCCTGCCTCCTGTCTTAGCGGAGGAGACCATTGGCTTTTCAGATCTGTCCGAATGGCAGGTGAAAGCGTTTAAGAATGAAACCCGATACCGTTTGATTGACGACGCATCGTTTGGTGGAGCTGTACTACACGGGGAAAGTCAGGATGCTGCTTCAGGCTTAATCATGGAAAAGGAAATCGACCTGACGGCAACGCCTTGGATGAGTTGGCAGTGGAAAGTGGATACCTTTCCCACTACGGACAATGAGAAATTGAAAACGCAGGATGACTTCGCCTGGCGGGTTTCGGTGACTGTGGTGCCGGGCATGACGATGATGAGCAGCAGAACCATTGTTTATGTCTGGACACCAAACCAACCGGAAAACAGTTTCTGGCCGAATCCATTTGCGCCAAAACGGTTCAAAATGTTGGCGGCGACCTCGGGTGACAGGAAAAACGAATGGGTCGCGGTTAGCCGGAATGTGCCGGAAGACTTCCAGCGCCTTTTCGGGAAAGACTATAAAACCCTCTCAGTGGTTGCTGTAACATCTGACAGTGACAATTCTCAATCTGAAACCTCCGCCTATATTACGTCGCTGACTTTCTCTGAAACTCCTTAAAAACAGTGTTTTATGGGTGATTTTTAGCACCCGAAAAATCTGTATTTTTTAATGTACACTTTGTAGTTTACTTTTTAAGTTTGCTGAGTATGATATGCGCCTCTTTAGGCTGCTGCGAAAGTATTCTGTGCTTTTCTTCGCCCCTTCCGCATTTGCGCCTCCCATTTTTATCGCTCCTATTCGGGAGCATCTGGAAGCAGAAGTATGTTCTCGTTAAAACGTGTGCTTGCTGGCAGTTTGCTGTTGTGTTCAACCGCGAGCTGGGCGGACTCATTTTCCCTCCCTATCTGGAAAGAAGAGGCCGAAGCATTGGGTTATGTCTTACCAAAACCGTTCGGGTTTGACGTGAGCTATATGAGCCTGGAGCAGGGTATTGCAGTGGATTCAATTGGGTTTGAAGGGTTGGTGGCGAAGGTGCCGGAAATGACAATTCCAACACTGCCTTTTCTTCCTGACATTGTGATTCCGGGTTTCGACGTCCCCATCCCACGCGACATAATCGATATTCAGGCGGCACAGGGAAGACAAAAAAGCGAAGTGCTTTCTGTTCGTGGCGATGTCTGGCTTTTCCCTTTCTTAAATGTATATGGTCTTGTGGGTAAGCTCGAAGGTTATTCAGAAACCAGCGTGACCGTTGGCGTTAAAGGTTTTGATAAGCGCAGCGAGCCCATCGCATTCAGACTTGATTTGGATGGTGATTTGTATGGCGGCGGCATTGTGCTGGCCGGTGGTTACGGGAACTGGTTTGGTCTTGTAGATGCAAGCTACACCAAAACCAACTTGACTGTGATTGACGGTGCGATTGATGCCTATGTGGTGTCACCGCGCGTTGGCTACGACTTTCACTCGAAAGGCGTTCCTATGCGTCTTTGGGCTGGAGCCATGTATCAGGACGTTGAGCAGTCACTGTCAGGCAACCTTTCAAGCCTTGACTTGCCTTCAGGTCTTTCCGGTTTGCTAGGAGCAGTGAATCAAGATGACGAAGGGCGTTTCCATGTCGAACAGCGATTGACGACCCCCTGGAATCCGATCATCGGTATGCAATACCAAATCTCGCCGCATTTATATCTTCTTGGTGAAGCGGGGCTTGGCGATCGCACCAGTGTGTTCTTCTCGATTGATATGCGTTATTGAGGGGAAACATGAAAGCGATGACATCTCTGGCGCTGCTGATGCTGGCATTGCCAACCTTGGCGCAGGCTTCCGAGACTGACCAACAGGATTGGATAGATAAGCTTCTGACAGAACTGGGCTCAAGCGAGAGCATCAATGTCGAAGAGGGCATTGATTGGGGCGTATTGCCGGGGCCATTTGTGAACCCAGAACAAGGCTTTGGTTTCGGTGTGGCCGCTGTGGGTCTGTATGCGCCTTCAGACTGGGTTGAGACCACGCCTTATTCCACTGTGGCGGTGAAATCTTATGTTTCGACCTCAGGCTCCTATGGTCTCGGTGTGGAAAACCGCACCTATTTGAATGGCGATACCCTTCGTTTTTTGGCAGATGGATGGATCAGCCATGCGCCGGGTTATTACTGGGGTATTGGCCGTGATGCGGCGGAGAACAGTGATAACAAAACCAAGCAGCAGGCGCAGATCCTGAAACTGTCTCCGAAGGTGTCTTATCAATTCCTGTCAGAGTCTTACATCACTGTCGGCTGGGATTTTCAGCGCCTGACTCATCAGGAGTCTGATGGGCCGATTTTGTCAGGCTCAGCGCTGGATGACGCCATCAGCAGTGGTGCCGTGATGGCACTGGAGTACGACAGCCGGGATTTCGAACCGAATCCGGAGCGTGGCCGATTGGTCAGCGCCGAGTGGGTGTCTTACCGAGATGCGTTTGGCTCCGATTTCAACTACGACAGATTCACGCTGAACTACCGTGAGTACCAGCGCCTGTCGAAAGACAGCATTCTGGCGTTGGATATATATGGCCAGGGCGTGACAGGTGATGTGCCTTGGTATGCCTATTCCGAGCTTGGCAGCGACAAACGTATGCGCGGCTATTACATCGGTCAGTACCGCGACCGCTATCAGCTTTCCGGGCAGATGGAGTGGCGACACCAATTCAATGCCCGACACGGCATGGTGACTTGGGTGGGTGCGGGCAACATCGCGCCGGATGCGGACGCATTGTTTGATAACAGTTGGTTGCCAACGGCGGGTATTGGTTATCGCTTTGCCTTTAAACCGCGGATTAACGTGCGTTTCGATTTTGGTATCGGCAAAGATAGCAGTGGGTTCTATTTCCACATTAACGAAGCGTTCTAAACAACAATCATGATGGTGAGCTGAGTGAAACCTTTTGGTCGCCGCCTGTTAATGGGTGGTCTTTTTCTGAGTGTCAGCAGTGTGGCATTGGCCAACGCACCTGTGGGTGTTCGCCCTTGCTGCGCCTTCGGTAAAGATTTAAAAGCACAGGTTGGCGGTGTGCCCGTTCCCTTCTTTTCGGTGGGCAACGTGCTGGAAGCAAAAGGTGTTGGCAACCACCAATACAATGATGGTTCGCAAGGGGTTTCCAGCAGTTTGCTGGGGATTGGCGAAGAGCATAATGGGCTTATCTTCACCCAAAAAGGCGGTTTTATTGATACCGCCCATGTGCGTGACACGGCAGATTTCACCTATTACCTGTTCAACGAAATCCGCTATCGCATAGGGACAGACGCAGAGATTCCACTGCCCGCAGAACTTCGCGACCGCGTCATTGTTTTGAAGCGCAACGACGCCCCGTTAAAGGCGCAGGAAAAGCATGAAATCGCGGTGGATATCGCCGGTGTCATGGCATTTCGTCTCGCCCAGTGGCATGAGATTGCGCAGTGGTTCGGCTTGGTTTCAGTGGCGGGTTTCAAAGAGCTCGCATCGGCTTACTCGCCGGAAGATCTCTACTCCAATATGCTGGGCGCCAAGCTTGCAATGTCCATCTTGCGAGAAACACCCGATTTGACGCTGGTGGAATTTGGCGAGGCCATGGATACCGCTTTTGCAGAAAAGCTGTCTGCGCTGGAAGCTGCGCCAGAACGTGAAACTTCTAGGCGTATTGAAGCGCTGGACGGGCAATGGTGGGACAGCACTAAGCGGTTGCCAGACAAATGGGTGCTGCTGCATCGTGACTATCATCTTGCCTTGTCTTTAACACCCAATGGTGTGGAAAACGGGGAGTTGCAATCACTACCTGTTGAGTTGGTGAATGGTGAGTTGCTTTCAAACTGGGCGCAATTTGAAGCAAGGGCGACGAGAAAAGAAAACGCATTTAGTGTGTTGCCGGATAGCCTGAAATCAAAAACAGTGTGGACAGAATCTGACTTTCAATCGTTGGCGAATTTCGCAAAAGCGGTGGATGAAACAACCCGTCCCTAAGGTCAACGAAACCTAGTAATTTCAGGTTCTCTAAAAATACAAAAAGGCGACATTATGTCGCCTTTTTGTATTTCTGCTGCTGAAACTATCAAAACAGCAGAAATGATCCCCAGGTGATCACCACCAAAAGCAGCGCGATAAACACTGCAGCAGAGCCAATATCTTTGGCTCTCCCGCTCAGTTCATGATGCTCTGGGCCGATGCGATCAACAACCGCTTCGATGGCAGAGTTAATCAGCTCTACAATCACCACGATAAACAGCGATGCCACCATCAAAAGTTGTTCGACCTGAGTCACAGGCAGAAAGAACGAAAGGGTGGTCATCACGATCAACAGAACCAATTCCTGTCGAAATGCCGCTTCATTGTTCCATGCAGCGCGAAGTCCCTGAAAGGAGTACCCGGTGGCATGCAAAATGCGCTTCAGGCCAGTCACATTGGGTTTCATCTATGGAAATCTCAGGTTCTCGAACAAAGCGTTATTTTGCGCGTGAATAAGAGAAATATCCATGCTTTTAGCTGATTAACTTTGTGCTGCTTTTTACCGAAATAAGTACCAAATCAACGTGAACCGCACAGCTGCGGTGTGTTTTTTGTCCACTATCACTGATGATTTAAGTCTGACTTCGAAGAAGCCAGTGAAAAGGACAATTTCTCTAAGCACCCACAGGTCAAAAGAGCCTGAATGTCAGGGTGCTGCATTAAAAACCTCATTTAAGGACAAAACCATGTTCCAACAAGCAGTAAAATGGACGCTCTATTTCTTCACGATCTTTGTGGTGGGCTTTGCACAGGCCGCCTCAGACAAATCTCTCAATGCCCTACTCAATGCCGCAGGCGTGGATGAGATGGTGAACCAGTTCCCGGCAACGGTGAAACTGGGCATTCTCGAAGCCCAGCAACAACAGGGTGCGTTATCAGAAAAAGAAGTCAACGCCATGTTGCAGGCTGCAGATGAAACTATCGTGCCGGCTAATATCCTTTCCGGCATTCGTCAGTCCCTTTCTGGCGCTATGGACGACGAACAAATCGCGACGCTGATACGCTGGTATGAATCCCCGCTGGGTAAGGCGTTTACAGAGGCTGAGGCCAGAAGCGGGACGGAAGAGGCATTCGCCGCTATGTCTGCTGAGGCTCCGGCTTTGATGAAAAACCAGCAGCTTATTGCCCAGGTACAGAAAATCGATCAACTGCTCAATGCGACCAATATTACCGTTAACTTTTATGAGCAAGTTCAGTTGGCAATTTTTGCGGGTTTGATGTCAGCACTTCAACCTGATGTCCCCTTGGATATGGACAACATGAAACAAGAGCTGAGTGCGATTCGTCAGCAATCCACTGCTAACGTGCAGCAGATGGTTACGGTTTCTCTGGCTTATGCTTACAAAGACTTTACGGCGGAAGAGTTGGATCAATATATCGCGTTTCTTTCCACGCCTGATGCAAACCGCTTCAACCAAATTGCGGTGAAAAGCATGATCAATGAGCTGGAAGCGAGCTTTATGGCATGGGCGAAAAGAGTGGGAGCAATAACGAAGGAAAAATAACCTTTTCTCGAAACAAAAAACGCCGCGATGAGCGGCGTTTTCTTTTTGCTGAAATCAGCGGTTACTTAGCAAAGTTCTCTTCGAAGTACTCGATGATGTCGTCAGACTCATACATCCACTCGACCGTGCCATCGTCATGCTCGATGCGAAGGCAAGGTACCATTCCGCGACCACCTTCAGTGACCAACTCCTGGTAAGCTTCTCTGTCCGCACCCACATCAACCAGTGCCACATCAAGATTCATCATCTTCAATGCCGCACGGACTTTGAGGCAGAAAGGGCAGTAGTTTTTGTGGTAAAGGTTGTGAGCATTTAATTCAGGCATACTTCTTCCTTTTTTAGTATGAATGGTCTTGCTCGGCATAAGACCCGCGTTTTTGAATATTTTATTCATTGCTAAAGTAATAAGTTTAATCACCACGGAATCTCTTCACCTTGGTAATTTAAGAACCGTCCACTGTCTTTCGCTTCAAGCCCTTCCAACACTGCATAAAGTCCCTGTGCAGATTCTTCCGCGGAAATGAGCGCATTTGGACCGCCCATTTCGGTTTGCACCCAGCCAGGATGCAAGGCAATGGCGATAATGCCCTTTGGTGATAAGTCGTTTGATAAGCTTTTTACCACGGAATTGAGCGCCGCTTTGGACGATCGGTAGATATATCCGCCACCTGAGGTGTTTTCCGCCATGCTGCCCACTTTGGAAGAAACTGCAGCGAAGGTGCCTTTGGTTGCTAAAAGGTGCGGATAAAACGCCTCTGCGATTTTGAGCGGGGCGAGGGTGTTGATTTCCAGCACTTTGCGCCATTCATCCATGTCGGTATTGCCAAACCCATAGCCTTTGGGGCCGTAGTATCCGGCATTGTTGAGGATAAGGCTGTACGGCTTATCGGAGAGCGACTGCGCCAACGCGTCAACCGCGGCGTGGTCTGTGACATCCAGCGCGTGGATACCCAGCGAATCATATTTTGTTACGAGCGAGTTCAGTTCTGCGGCTTCGAATGGCTGACGGCAGCAGGCATCGACGTGCCAGCCAGCGTCGAGATAACGTTGAGTGAGTGCGAGTCCAATACCGCGGTTGGCCCCCGTGATGAGCATGTGTTTGGTAACATTGGCCATCGTCATTCCCTAAGCTTGGGTATCAAAGTGATGGCCATGGTAGCAAATTCTCAGCAAAACAGACTTTGCTGTCAGTCCCTTTTCATCGAGAGCGTAAGCGCGTAGCGGTAATGCGCAGCGTCGAGCAAGAACTCTGGATGCACACTTGGACTCCAGGAGTCATCGCCCCCAACCCCCATGTGGTAGCCATCAATGCGCAGATAGATGTGATCGTCTGGCACTAACGCCTCCTGATGTTTGGCCTCAGTGAGGCTTTCCTGACTGTAGCGGCTGACCGAGAAATGGAACATGCCTTCAATCCGAAGATTGTCGATATCCAACTGGCGAACATCACAACGCAGCCCGTTTTCTGAGGGAAAAATGTAAGGCGTGTGCATGTCGTCGATGCTGGCGAGATAACGGCTCACCATGGCACCGGCTTTACGGTCTGGGTAGTTCTCGAAAGGCCCGCGACCAAACCAAGCCACAGAGTCAGTGAGCGGTAAAGCAAGCTCCAGACCAATCCGTGGAAGTGACGGTAAATCCTGCGCGACATTGACATCGACGGTTAGCGCGATAGTGCCGGAAAGGTCGACTTCATAGCGCCAGAGCGTGCTGATCACCATAGCTCCACCGATGAAATAACCATGGTGGGAGCGGATTTGCACTGTATCAGACAGCACATCGACGGTGTTGAACAGATTCTCATGGCGCAAATCAAACAGGCCGGATTGCTGCCACTTTCCAAGCCAGGCATTGGGGTCAGGACGGTCTGCTTCGCTCGCGCCGATATCATTGTCGATAGGCGGGCGGATAAAGTTATCTTTTGGCGCATCAAGAAGCTGTTCTTCGCCTTCAATCAACCAGCGCACCAAATGGCCGCTTTGCTTGTCGAAGTCGAGTTCGAAGTGATCGCCTTTGACCGTCCAGTGGTCTGGCTCATCAATCACATCAGGCAATCTGTCCGGTGCCAACTCAGGTGATTGCAGTGCGCGGTAAACCGGCAGCACCAATTGCCCCCAACCGATAACGGTGCCTTGCGGCGCCCAAGGCTCATCAGAAGAAAGCACGACCTCAATATTCAGGAAATACTCCTGATTGTGTTTAGGGTACGGCAGGGATTTTGCCAATTCTACCTGTGCCGTTTTCCCCGCCAGCAAATGCAAGGCTTGTTCGCCATTGGTGATTTGCTTGCCATTGCCTTGAATAGACCAGCGCAGCGTCAGATTTTCCGGCGCATGGAATTGGTATTCATTGGCAAGCGAGACAACCAGAGGATACGTCCCTTCCAGTTTGTAACTGAAACGCTGCTGGTGGAATTTGGCTTCGAAAGCGGTAGGGTGCGGTGTTCTGTCAGGGAACATTAAGCCGTTGATGCAGAACTGGCGATCGTTCGGCGTGTCGCCAAAATCACCGCCATAGCACCATTGACTGCCTTGATCATCTTTCCGTACCAGTCCCTGATCAACCCAATCCCAGATAAAGCCACCCTGAAGGCGGGGATAGCGCCGGAAAGCTTCCCAGTACTTATCGAAACTGCCAAGACTGTTGCCCATGGCGTGGGCATATTCGCAAAGGATCAGCGGGCGGTTTTCATTCGGTAGTCCAATCCACTTGGACAGCGCCCACTTTGGCAGGCCGAGGTCTGTCTGATCTTGCTCCACGCGTGCATACATGGGGCAGATGATGTCTGTGGCCGCAGTGTCAGCACCTCCACCTTCATACTGTACGGGGCGGCTGGGGTCGCGTTGTTTCACCCACTGGTACATAGCGTGGTGGTTATTCCCAATGCCGGATTCATTACCGAGAGACCAAATGATGATGCAAGGATGGTTTTTATCGCGCTCCACCATGCGGGTGACACGTTCAGTGTATGCACTCAGCCATTCCGCGTTGTCAGAAAGCTGGCACATCGGCACCATGCCGTGGGTTTCGATATTGGCTTCATCAACCACATACAGCCCAAGTTTGTCGCACAGGTTGTAGAACGCAGGATGATTAGGGTAATGCGAGGTGCGCACGGCATTGAAGTTGAATTGTTTGATGAGCTTAAGATCTTCTTCAATGTCTTCGACGGTTTGCACGTACCCTTTTTCGGGATGGAATTCATGGCGGTTCACGCCGCGGATCAGAGCTGGAAGATCGTTGATTTGCAGCAGGCCGTCGCTGATACCCACTTG
This sequence comes from Grimontia sp. AD028, assembly GCF_000973155.1. Taxonomy (NCBI): domain Bacteria; kingdom Pseudomonadati; phylum Pseudomonadota; class Gammaproteobacteria; order Vibrionales; family Vibrionaceae; genus Grimontia; species Grimontia sp. AD028. Next base: position 54,389 of record NZ_LASY01000031.1, read on the forward strand.
TCGAAAACCTACGTTGCAGGCTTCGATATCAATAGGTTCGTCGTTCTCGTCCAGCAGCATGACGACCAAACGGTAGAGGTGCGGGTCTTCATCGCTCCAAAGCCTTGGGCAGGAAACGATGAGTGAATGTTCGCAGCGATCTCCCCATGCGCCACGTTCGTCAATGACGCGTTGACCGGATTCTGCAATGACTAGTCCGCTGAGATCCGTGCCTTCATCAAAAAGCTGAATAGCAACTTTGTTGTACTTGCCTTCAAGCTTGGTGGTGACGTTCAATGTGCCGACATGGTGGGTCGGGTCTAGCACGGTGTTTACGGTGAAATCGGCGATTTGGTGTTTGGGCTTTTTGCGCAGGGTGACATCGCGGAAAATTCCGCTTAGCCACCACATATCCTGATCTTCCAGGTAGCTGCCATCACACCAGCGCAACACCACTGCAGTTATCTGATTCTCGCCCAATGCGACGAAAGGGCTGAGGTCGAATTCGGCAGGCAGGCGACTGTCCTGGCTGTATCCGACGAAATGGCCATTGCAGAACAGGTAAAACGCCGAGCTGACCCCCTCAAAACAAATCAGGGTTTGTGCATCCAGCCAACCATCATGCAACTGGAAGGTGGTGCGGTAAACGCCGGTTGGATTTTGGTCTGGCACCTTAGGAGGATCGACCTCAAAGGGATACTGCACATTGGTGTAGATCGGAATGTCGGAGGTGTCTTCCAATTGCCAGTTTGAAGGCACGGGAATCGTGCGCCAACTTGCATCATCAAACTCTCGGTTTGTGACCTCTGAAGGGACAAGTTCTGGCGAATCAAAGAGAGAAAATTGCCAGTCACCGTTCAGGGAAACGCGGTGTCGTGAGACGGGAATTGCGTTGTATTGATCATCCAGCGCGGCTTCTACGCTCGGATAAGACGCCATGGGGCAATGTGCCGGAAGGCGGTTAAGCTGCGTGACGGCGGGATTTTCCCATTGGCGACGACGGATCAATTCTGCAAATCGGGTCATGTTGTGGTTCTCAAACTCGTCAATTCAATGCGGGGCCATGAAACGATTACGGTTCAACGGTAAAGGACAACAACATGGCACTTTCTGGGTCCATTACTGGCAAGCTTAGTCCAATTTGGCTTAGCTGATCGCCGTTAACGACCGGCATTTTTTCAATCCAGACAGGAAGATGCTTCATCGTCTTGCTAAAAGCCGTGGGGGCATCGACCACCTCGACACGGTAGCGTTTTTCCTTGCAAAGAACGGGTAATCGCAGTCGTTGTCCAAGCGCATGTTCCTGCATGGAGAGTTGCACGACGGCCAACAGGACCACGCTGTCATCCATCACACCGTAGATATGGGTACCGGAATCCACAGATGGCAACACAAAGCTGGTGCCGCTGTGTAGCAGAGGGCGATATTGCTTGTGGAGCGCGATGTATTTGGAAAATGCGCGGAGCTCGCAATCCTCTAGCCCTTGGGGGTCAAGTTCCGCACCCATATGGCCAAACAAGGCGGTAATGCCCCGAAGTGACATGTCATGGCAGCGTCTGGTGGTGTGGCTCAGCCTGGGGCCAATGTGGCTGCCCATCACTTCCGGCGGGAAAAACAGCTGCATGCCGCGTTGGATAGTTTGGCGTTCTAACGCATCGTTGCAGTCGGAAGTCCAGAACCTATGGGTGCGTTTCAGCACTTCATAATCCACGCGACCACCGCCGGATGCGCAGGATTCAATTTCTACATAAGGGTGTTTCTCACGAAGTGCGTCAATCAGACGATAATACGCCAGCGTCTGGCCGTGATACGCTGCATTGCCTTGGTGTGCGGCTTGCACCAGCTCGCGGTTCATGTCCCACTTTAGGTAGCCAATATGATGATCGGTTAGCAGGCTGTCGAGTGATGACAACAGGTAGTTAAACGCGTCGGGGTTCTGTAAATCGAGCACAAACTGATGACGTCCAGCCGGCTGTTGATAACCGAGCTCATCCATACCCAGCATCCATTCTGGATGGGCGCGGAAAAGCGCAGAGTTTTTGCTGACCATTTCCGGTTCCACCCAAAGGCCAAACTCCATCCCTAGCTGGTTAATGTGTTCGATAACCGGCTTTAACCCTTCAGGGTACTTGCGCTTGTCCACCAGCCAGTCACCCAAGGCACGGGTATCATCATCTCGGTTGGTGAACCAGCCGTCATCGAGAATAAAGCGCTCAACACCGAGTCTGGCGACGGCCGTGGCCATTTCCATAATGCGTTGGGGCTCGTGGTCAAAGTAGATCCCTTCCCAGGTATTAAAATGTACAGGGCGCAGTTTTGATTGTGGAAAGCTCAGGATTTGATGGCGTACAAATTGGTGGAAGCGCTGCATCATGCCGTTAAGACCTTCTGCACTGAAGACGGCATACAAGTCGGGGGTGGCGAAGCTTTCTCCGGGGGCAAGGCTGATTTCACCCGCTGCCAACAGTGCCTCGGCTTGCAGGTAGCGCCTGCCATCACTTTTCACCTGCGCCTGAATGCGGTGATTACCGCTCCAGCCCAAGTGCATGCCAATGAGATTGCCACTCAGTTCGTGGGTTTCTTTTTGCAAAGCGACCAATCCCGGGAAAGACTCATGGGATGTACGACCTCGGCGGTTTTCCTGCACAAGGCCTCCGTGTTTGAACGAGAGGCGTTGCTGTTGGAACTCGTGGGACCATCGGCCGTGGAAGCTGATCAGATCGAGAAAATCGTCATCGACTGGCAATGTCAGCGCGAGCCGTTGAATGGAATAATTCGTCGTTCCGGTATTCGTCAGTGTGTGGTTGAGCGTCAGCACGTCGCTGTCTTCATCCAGAACAAGCTTGGTGCAAACCTCAAGCCCAGAACGGGGATCGCTTAGGAGAAGCTGTACGCTGCCCGGAGAGGTGGTAACAGACATCAATTCAAAGACCGGTGCCCAGTCCTTTCCATCACGGTGCCCTTCAATGCCCGGGCTGCCAAAATCGCCGCGGCCTTGTTCTGGGAGTAAGGCCAGTGGCATGGCTTCATCGAGCCTTGCCTGTCCAACCGGAAGGTCAAAAAGCGAATCATTGGGTGACGTATCGGCATCAATTTTCTTGCCCCAGTAAACCATGGCGGGGACAGGCTTCAACGTCAGAATCAGGCTGGTATGCGCTGATTGCAAATGAACGAAGTTTTCAGGCGACGCTTCGCTTCCTTTCGTGGACATATTAGCCATGAATCCATTCCCTTTGTTGGCGTCTTCGCGCCTGATAAACGGCGCTATTCGCTATTCGCTATTCGCTATTCGCTATACTCGGCGACAGAGCTTCTTGTAATCAGTATGGGTGTGTAGCTGCCTTTTTCTTCTGGAACCGGCTGTTGGATTGATAATGCGATAGCCTGCTCTGCAGCTAGGGCGGCCATTTGTTCAATCGGATAGCGCACTGATGTGAGTTTCGGGTGGAGATAGCGGGCGATGAGGCTGTCATCAAAACCCACGACCGAGACATCCTCCGGTACACGATAACCGCGGTCGGTCAGTGCGGTGATGGCACCGGCTGCCATGACATCGTTGTAGCAAAATACGGCGCTGAGGTGTTCGTTATCCGTCATCAGCTTTGCCATAGCGCGCTCGCCACCGGTTTCTTCCGGTGTATCAAAGGCCATCATAACCGGGTGGGTCTCATCGGTGACGCGATAGGTATTCAGCGCGTCCTCATAGCCTTTCTGACGCTGCACCGTATCTTCGATGGAGTGACTGGAACCGATATACGCCACATAGCGGTGACCCTTTTCGATGAGATGTTCGGTGGCCAAATAAGCGCCGCGATAGTTGTCGAGGTAGATGCAGCGATCTTCCAAACCCGGGATTAAACGGTTGATAAAGACGATTGAACCATGCTCTTCCGAAAAGGCACGGAGCGTGTCGTCGTCCAGCGCTTTGCTGTGCACGATTAGCGAGGCGACCTGATTCTGAATCAGTGATTCAATGGCCTGCTTTTCCCTTGCGGCGTCGTGGTAGCCGTTGCCAATCAAAAGGTGATGGCCTTGCCTATGGGCAATGGTATCAACGTGTTTGACCAAGGAGCCAAAGAAGGGGTCAGACACGTCCGCCACAACAACACCAATCGCTCGGCTTCGCTTGCTGACCAAGGTGCGTGCTGCGGCATTCGGACGGTAGCCCAGCTCGCGCATAGTGCGTTTTACCAAATCGGCGGTATCGGATTTGGTGAGCGGCGAACCGTTGATCACACGGGAGACCGTGGCAACTGACACGCCTGCCTTGCGCGCGACGTCTTTAATGGTTGCCATTAAGAAGATCTCCTATCAAATTGCCTGAAAGCGGCATTGTCATTACTCCTGCGCGTTGGCAGTGAGTGGTGCAGGGTCTTCCTCGCCTTCCGGACGAAGGGTTAATGCCTGTTCGTTGCTGTCGAACAGGTGAATGTCGTCCGGAGAACAGTGCAGGGAGACGGTCTGGAAGGCTTTCACGGCGTTGTCACCGGGAATGTGAACCTTGAATCCGTCTTCACCGCAATATTGGCCGAACAGGTAAGTACTGTTGCCAAGGCGTTCCACCACTTCACTATGAAACTGGAAATTAAAGCCCGGGCCTTCGCCAATCTGAATGTGTTCAGGTCGGATGCCGACGGTCACTGCCTCGCCTTCGTTGACCTCACGGGCAACGCTGACAGTCAGGGTTTGGCCGTCAGGCATAGCGACAGCGACCTCATTGCCGTTGATGGCAGAAATGCGGCCGGGGACAAAATTCATTTTCGGTGAACCGATGAAACCTGCCACGAACAGATTGGCGGGATTGTGATATAGCGCCAAAGGTGAGCCAACTTGCTCCACATTTCCGGCTCGCAGCACCACGATTTTGTCGGCAAGTGTCATGGCTTCGACCTGATCGTGGGTCACGTAAATCATGGTGTTACCCAGTTCCTGATGAAGCTTGGCAATCTGCAGACGCATTTCAACGCGAAGCTCAGCATCCAGATTAGAGAGCGGCTCATCGAACAGGAAGACTTTAGGATCCCGCACAATAGCGCGACCAATCGCCACTCGCTGGCGTTGACCGCCAGACAATGCTTTGGGTTTTCTGTCCAGCAGGGCTTCAAGTTGCAGGGTTTTGGCAGCACGGTCGACGTGCTTGTCGATTTCCGCTTTGTCGACGCCGTTCATTTTCAGGCCAAAACCCATGTTTTCCATGACCGTCATGTGCGGGTAAAGCGCATAGGATTGGAACACCATGGCGACACCACGGTCTGCCGGGTCAACATCATTCACCTCTTTGCCGTCGATGGAGATGGTGCCATCAGAAATGGTTTCAAGACCCGCAATCAGGCGCAGCAACGTAGACTTGCCACAACCGGAAGGGCCAACAAACACCACGAACTCTCCCCCGCTGATATCCAGGTCGATACCGTGAATCGTTTCGATTTTACCGAAGCGCTTAATAACTTTTCTCAGTGTGATGTCGGCCATACTGCGGTCCCTATGCAATCAGTTTCTTTTTGGTGATTCGAATTTCGTCGTTTCGGTCACCCTTTTCTAAAAATAGGCGGTTTTTCGACGAATGGAAACGTTTACATTGTCGTTTTTGTGAACTAGTTTTAAACAATGAACTCGCGTTGGTTACATTTTAGTAACAAAAAATGCGTCGGATATCGCGCGTTGTTGGTTCATCAACGTTAGAAAAACAGGACGTAATATGACTGTGCATTCCTCATCAGTATCCAAGCCTTCCGCTGTTCAGCGAAGTCAGTTGGCAATGGCACCTTGGTTCTTCCTTGCCCCTGCCATTGTTGTCTTCGCGATATATGTGCTTTATCCCATTGGTCAAAGTGTCTGGCTCAGCTTCTTTGAGTGGGACGGTCTGGGAGAAAAAACCTGGGTTGGCTGGGAAAACTACATTGAGCTTTTCGATTCAGACGCGTTTTACACCTCTTTGGTGAACAACTTCCTCTGGATGATCCTTTTCATGCTTGCCCCCCCGATTGGCCTTCTGATTGCCCTCTTTCTCAATCAACAGGTGGCAGGTATCCGTCTTATTAAGGCGCTGTTCTTCTTCCCCTTCGTGATCTCGCAAGTGGTGGTGGGCTTGGTCTTTGCCTGGTTCTATGACCCGTCATTTGGTCTGCTGACGCAATTTATCGTCGCGCTGGGGTTTGATCCTATTTCGATTCTGGCTGATGAAGATCTGGTGACGTACGGCATCATCGCAGCCGGGCTTTGGCCTCAGGTGGCCTATTGCATGATTCTCTACCTGACGGGTCTCAATAACCTCGACCCTGAACAGCTGGAAGCGGCGCGCCTTGATGGCGCAAAAGGCTGGCGAATGATGTGGTATGTGGTGGTACCGCAGCTCAAACCCGCCACTTTCATCGCGGTGGTTGTGACGGTGATTGGCGCGCTGAGGTCATTTGACTTAGTGGCGACCATGACGGCAGGTGGTCCGTGGGGCAGCTCAACGGTATTGGCGTACCTGATGTATGAAGAGTCTATTTTCAATTACCGCATGGGTTACGGTGCGGCGGTCGCCGTGGTGCTCTTCCTGATTATGGATATCTATATCGCCTGGTTCCTGTGGCGAATGCTGAAAGGAGAGCGTTGATATGTTTCCAAGACCGATTGAACAGCGCGGCAAATTCGTCAACGCCACGTATCGCATCTCGCTCTACATTGCAGTGTGTCTTTGGCTGATCCCCCTCGCGGCGGTGTTGATGACATCTGTGCGCTCCATCGCCGACATTAACGCGGGGAATTACTGGGGTATGCCGGATGAACTGCAACTGGTCGAAAACTACACGCAGGTGTTCACCGCAACCCCGATGGGACGCTACCTGCTGAACAGCTTGTTGATTTGTATTCCTGCGGTAGCAGGGGCGGTGGTGCTCTCGACCCTCGCGGGTTATGCACTGGCCAAATATAAGTTCCGCGCCAATATCTGGCTGTTTGCTCTGTTTATCGGCGGTAATTTTGTTCCGTTTCAGATTTTGATGATCCCGGTTCGCGACCTCACCATCAGCTTCGGTCTATATGACACCCACTGGGCGCTGATTTTCTTCCATGTCGCCTTCCAAGCCGGTTTCTGCACCTTATTCATGCGTAACTTTATGATTGGCATTCCCGATGCTCTGATTGAGGCAGCGCGTGTGGAAGGGGTCAGTGAGTGGCGCATTTTCTGGTATGTGGTTCTCCCTTTGGTGAGACCCGCACTGGCAGCATTGTCTGTTTTGGTCTTTACCTTTATTTGGAATGACTTTTTCTGGGCTCTGGTGCTGGTTCAAAGCGATGAAGTTCGTCCTGTGACTGCAGGCCTGAACGCATTGCAAGGACAATGGCTTGCATCCTGGCAGTACATGTCGGCAGGCGCAGTCATCGCTGCACTTCCGCCTGTGGCACTGTTTTTCACGATGCAACGCCACTTTATTGCTGGATTAACCTTGGGCGCAACCAAAGGCTGATCCCGGTTTAACGAAAGTAAGGATGAAGGATATGAGAACGCTTGCTAAGAAAAGCATGGGCATGATCAGCGCTCTGATGCTGGCGCTCAGTGGTTCAGTAACCGCAGGGACGCTGGTGATTAACTCTGATGCCTCAGACCCAGCGCCAAAGAAAGCTTGGGCAGAGGTGATTGAAAAGTTCGAACAGGCGAACCCGGATATCACGGTAAAATACAACCTGTATGACCACGAAGCTTACAAGACCACGATTCGTAACTGGCTGGTGACTTCTCCACCGGATGTGGTGTTCTGGTATGCGGGTAATCGAATGAAAACCTTCGTCGACCGTGGTTTGTTTGAAGACGTGAGCGACATGTGGCAAGCCAATGGCATGGACAAAGATTTTGCCAGCGCTATGCCAGCGATGAGCGTCAACGGCAAGCAATACGGGGTGCCTTATACCTATTACCAATGGGGTATCTACTACCGAAAAGACCTGTTCGATAAATACGGCATTGCGGTGCCTAAAACATGGGGTGACTTGGTTGCCGCCTCTAAAACCCTAAAAGACAACGGCGTGACGCCATTTACGATCGGTACTAAGTATCTTTGGACGGCAGCGGGTTGGTTCGATTATCTGAACATGCGCGTGAATGGTCTCGATTTCCACATCGATCTGATGGATGGCAAAGTGCCTTACACCGACCCACGCGTGAAAGCCGTATTCGAAAAATGGAATGATCTGGTTGAGCCGGGCTACTATCTCGACAACCATGCATCTTACTCTTGGCAGGAAGCCCAACCCTTCCTGTACAACGGTGAAGCAGCGATGTACCTGATGGGTAACTTCCTTGCAGCAAACTTTACCGATGAAGTGCGTCCAAACATGGGCTTTTTCCAGTTCCCTGTGATTGATGCCAGTGTGCCAATGGCGGAAGACGCGCCGATGGATACTCTGCATATTCCTTCCAAAGCAAAGAACAAAGAAGATGCGCGTAGGTTCTTGGCGTTTGTGGCGCAGCCTGAAATCCAGACCATGATTAACGAAGCGCTACTGCAAATCCCGACCAATAACAAAGCGACGCCTAAAGACGATGAATATTTGAATGCAGGTGTGGTGATGTTAGGTGATGCGGCGGGTACTGCGCAGTTTTACGACCGTGATACCGATCCTGCGATGGCGAAAGAAGGCATGAAGGGTTTCCAACAATATATGGTTCACCCAGACCGTATCGACAAGATTCTTGAGAAGCTGGAAAAAACGCGTAAGCGTACTTTCAAGCAATAGCGTTTTAAGCTAACTAAGAAGCTTGGTTGATAAAATGAGAGCCACTAATGTGGCTCTTTTTTGATGCGATGCGTTTTTAGCGTTCAAGATCTGGGCGAAACATCAATCATAAAAACATAGAAACGTTTTTTCTCATCTAGATTGGCGCGATCAATACTTGACAGGGTATTGAAGCCAATAGTTTGATGCCTCATGAAATCTAAAACTGCTTGCGCAGGCGCTAGTGAGGTTAGCGGACCACTTAATCTTAACTCACAAGAAATAGATTTACATTCGACGCCGTCGAGCATTATCTCTTTCTCATTTACATAGATGGCAAAGAAATCTTGTATTGCCTGTTGTGATTGAAACTGCCACTCCGGATTAACTGTCTCTTCCTGAAAAGTGCTGTGTTTTCTATAAAAATCTTTGTAAAACTCAACATCTTTTGATTTTTCAAGGAAAGTGTCATAGGGAGAGCCTTCCTTTGAAACTGACTCGGACAAATCCGTGGCGTCATTCACAACACCTGAGTAATTTTCATCACTCCTTGGCCCAACCCCTACTTCTATGTTCGGAATTGATTCTTGAACGCTATGCGCGCTTTTAACGCTGTTACTATCAGAAAACGCCTTTGTTGTGATTGATTCTACATTATCATCTGAACTGGGCATTAGAATTGGACTTGCGCCAGCTTCACTCTCTTCAACCTTGTTTTGAGTCAAAACTGAAGGTGCATTGACAGAATTTGTATTTAACGAATTGTGAGCCACCCAGGCTCCTGAAGGTGCACCGATTAAAATACCCAAAAGTATGAAAAAAAGGGGCCTCATTACTTAACAACCTGCATGATGCTATCTCTCGATATGTCATCGAAAATCGGATAGATAATCTCATCGATTGGATTTAATACTCCGGGGCAAATGCCTCCACCAGAACCTCCTAGAGCAAAATCGTCTTCTAAGGCAGGTCGAAACTTACATACCAACCAGCAATTTGGCAAGCAGCCAGTGTCATCACAAATATCAGGGCCACATTCAATTCGGCAAGGCTCATCTTCACCTGAGTTTGTGATGTCTGTACCAATCTGAGGAACCAATTCTATACCAGAAATCGGAGTACCTTCATCGAGGCAAGTTGTAGCAAACGCTGTTAAAGGCAATATCAGCAGAGTGATAGTGAAAAGGAACAATCTGAACATAGGAATACCTTCATAATCAAAAAAAGAGGTGGCAGACAATAACCATAATAAGGCAGTCGGCTATTGGTAATATTGATAAAGGAGAGGAAAGTCTAATATCGAAAATGAAACCTATCGCGGGAAGAGCTTATTTGCGAGTAAGTCCCAATAGTTACACATCGGCAAATGAATTTCTTGCAAATTAGCTTAAATCGAAGTGGGTAAAATCTATGCCGTACTCTAACATTCTGTACTAATTTTAAGATCCCAATGTGTAAAATGAATTGCTGACAGGAAAGGGCAATGCCAAATCTGATCAACGCCAGCTACTCGAACAACATGTACCTCAGCGCGCGTCAGCGTGAGAAAGATGAGGCGCAGTATGGCGCGCGTAATGAAGGCGTGAAAACTGATCAGTCGTTGACTCCCGCAGAACGAGCGGAAATGCTCCGAAAAGAGCGCGAAGAGAAAATGCAGGCGGATAAAGCACAGGAAGATTCGCCACAGCGCGGTGATTACCGCGGCTTGATAGACCGCGTGGCGGAGCAGGAAGCCAAAATGGCAAAATTCTCAGCTTACACTCAAGGTCAGCAGCAACTCTTAAAACAGGTCGAAAAAACCATCGCGCCTAACGAAGGCGAGACGAGTTACAACTTCAAGGTTTAGTTTCCGCAACTCTTTCATTGACTGGCGATACCAATCGAATATCTATCACTTCCAAGTCGTGCCTTAGCGTGTCATATATCCCAACACAAGCTTTGTTGGCTGGTAGGTAAAGAGGCTCGTAACCAGGTTTGATTATCTGACTACCACCCAAAGGTTTACCCTCAGTAAAATTCAATGCATGTGGCCAATTGCATTGGATGAGTGTTGCGTTTGTTGCTTCCGATAACGCCTTAGGTGCTTTTGCGTCCGCGGCTTGATCGTACTCGCTGTTGGAGAGCGAGCGAGGTGTTGCCTCCATGTACCCCGGCCACACGATGATATCTGGCATATTGGGAGAGATTTCAGTCAGAAACCAGTCAAGGTCATCAATTTCTCTGCAAATCACCACCCCAATGTCTAAGCCGTTGAGAGAGTAATTATTTCGACCTGACCCCTCTGAGAATATGCGTCTTTCACTTTGTGTTAAGCCGACTTTGTGCCACTGAGACTTCAAAGTTCCACATCGGCCAAGTAAAAGATAGCTATTGTATATCGCATCATCGGAGTAGGTAGGCGTCCCGACCATGATGTTTACCCTTGCTTGGTATGCCGAACTAGCGAGAAAATCAATAGCTCGTCGCGTGGTCTCTTCATTAGAATGATTGAGCACTTCTCGATGGAAACCGGTTGTAGCAAGCTCGGGAAAAATAAGCAGATCTAGGCGATTGAAGCGGGCGCATAGCCGTGATATTTCGGCGACGTTTTCATCTAAGCTCCACGCCATAGGCATTTGGATAATCCCGACGTTCAAAATACCTCCTCTGATGTTCCCCAATGCTTGGTAGCAATCTCTTTGTGGGAAGCTAATCTGCCACAAAGTAGTATTGGAAAAATCAGTGGTAAAGACATACGCGAGGTATGTCGTGAGAATTGCTGAAAAGCATGTTCAAGAGAATAAGCGAAATCGAAACTCTAGAGCACTGGGGTTGAGATGAAGTCTAAATCCACTCCTGTGCATCTGCTGACACTGTGACATCAGTTTCCAGCGCGCCTGTGTGCTGGGTGGACGCTGGTTCAATCATCATGAAGTGGGTATCTTCCTTTGCCATCGGACAATGTTCCACACCTTTTGGCACCACAAACAATTCCCCCGGATTGATCACAATGTCTCCGTCGCGAAGCTTTAAGGTCAGCTGACCCTTCAGCACCAGAAACAGTTCATCCTCATTCTCATGGCTATGCCAGACCAACTCGCCGCTGCCTTTAGCAATCTTGACCAACTGTCCGTTAGATTCGGCGATGATTTTGGGCGTCCAGATTTCATCAAACAGAGAAAACTTATCGGTCAGGGCAATTTTGTCCATCACAATGCTCCTGTGGTCTGTGCACGTTACTGCCATATTTTGGTCACGATTGTTCGTCATAATGCCATTTCTTAACGCCTGTATTGCCCGCTTTGTTCGCTTTAATCACCCAATCAAACAAGAGAGGGCAAGACGATGAAAAAGCAACCAAACAAACACTCATTTACGCTCGGCATCCCATCCTGGCTTTGGCCTGTTTTGATCAGCATGGTTTGGGTGATTCAGCTGGCGGCAGAATAAAAAATAGAGTGTTTAGCGGTGGGCGTGGTACCAGCGTTTTACAGGCTCTGGTAAGCCAAACACTCTCAGGTTTCCACCAACCACCAGCATCACGCCGAGCACCGATTGCCATGTCCATTCATAGCCTTCAAAAATGGTCGACAAAGACAAGGCAACAAGCGGGAAGAGGACGGTGCAGTAAGCCGCTTTCGCCGCGCCAATGCGCCCAACCAACGCAAGGTAAGTATTGAAACCGATCACAGAGCCGATGATGGCGAGATAGACCAACGCGGATACATACAGCGGCGTGGTGGTGAAGGCGAGTGAATGACCCATGAACAAGGCGATGGCGAACAGATACAGCGCACCATAACCCATGGCCCAGCCCGTGGTTGGCAGTAGTGGCATGCCTTTTTGTTGAGCGCGGGCAGAAACCAGATTACCCATGGAAAAGAAGTAAGTGCCAACAAAGGTGACCCCAAGGCCGAGCAAAATGGTGAGATCCATGGCGGAGTGAATGAACTGGGCGCCAAACAGCATCAAGATGCCAGAAAAACCCATGAGTGCCCCTTGGATGAAAGATGCGTCGGGACGTTTTTTCTCAAGCCACCAGAGGTTGAGCGCATTCAGGATCGGGGCGAGGGAAAAGACGACCGCGTTGAGCCCACTAGGGATGTACTGGGTGGCGAAATAGAAACAGAGAAAGTTATTGGAGAACAGGCAAAGCGCCAGCAGCACCGCCATTTTGTGGTTTTCTTTGGAAAGTCGGGGCAGCTTGCCGCGCAGGGCAAGCCAAGCCAGAAGCGCAGCGGACGCGATAGCAAATCGCCATCCCACTGAAACAACAACCGGGGTGTCTCCAATCTGGAAGGCAATCGCCAACCAGGTGGTTCCCCAGATTAATACCGTGATGATATACAGCGTTACGTTCATAACTTCCCTTATCCTTACTTCAGCCAACTATCGTTGTTTTTTCGCCAATCTATCTCCGAGACATGTATTAGGCTTTCAGCATCCTGCGGTTTTTATAGATTCTTGCGCTTTTTTCCTTCCAAGCATGTTCAACCAGAGGAAGTGCCGATATATTGGGTCGAGAAAGGAGTGGTATATCAATGGACAAGGATTCGTCTCAAACCCTCAAAAGGCAGCGAGTTTACAACGTGTTGAAGGACAACACGGCGCGGCTGCACAATGAAATCTGGCAGGACAATGGCCTGGGGGCTGCTGTGTGGAGTAACAGCCACGGCAGTGCCAGCTATGAAAAGCCGGGTCATCACACGTTGAGTTTCTATCTTAGCGGTGGACAGAATACCAAACGCTGCCTGTCCGGTGGTGACATGTTTGGCGGTGAAGACAAGCTGTGTCTGATGCCAACCGATCATCGCTCGCAATGGTCTTTTGCCGATCCTTTCAGCTTCTTCCATTTCTACTTCGAACAGAAGCATCTACAGAACTTTGCTGAACAGGTGTTCGATAAAGAAGGCCGGCATATTGAGCTGAAAGAGTGCACCTTTGTTGATGATCCTTTCGTCAACCAATTGGTGCGCCAGACCATGCTGCAACTGGATTGGGAAAGCGATACTGATAAGCTGATGATGTCTCATGCCCAGCAAATGCTGTTGCTTCACTTGGTGCGCCGTTATTGTCAGTTGCCACTGCAATTGCCGCAATCACAAGGTGGCTTGTCTCCCCAAAACCAGCGGCTGGTGATAGATTTCATTGAAAGCCACCTGATGCAGTCTTTTTCCTTAAGCGATTTGGCAACACTGACGCAGCTCAGTGAGTTCCACTTTGCGCGTATGTTTAAAGTCAGTTTCGACTGCACGCCACACCAGTATGTGTTGTCACGCCGCATTGCCCGCGCCAAAGATCTGCTTCAAGAAAATATTCTGCCGCTTGCGGAGATTGCCGACGCCTGTGGCTTCTCTTCTCAACAACACCTTTCCCAGCAGTTCAAGCAACGTGTCGGCAGCACACCCGCTGCTTTTCGTAAGGCGCAAAACCGACGTTAAGGCCAGTTTGAAAGCGCTTCTGCACGATCCTCACTTTTAATACACGCCTTTGCTCTCATGGCGCATAGATTGAGAAGTTGGGAAAACTCATTTCCCGCTGACTGGTCAATTATTGCGATGCATAGGAGAGCCTGCATGACGACCGAGAACACCACGCCTTTAGAGCATTTCGTGCACGCTTCCCGAGAAACGGGCGCGATATGGGGTTTACACTGTAAAGATGGTTGGGTGATTTGTGATTCAGCTATCTACGAAGATACGGATGTGATGCCGTTTTGGTCATCCCGTGAAGCGGCGGAAATTCACTGTATTGATGAGTGGGCTGACTTTGCACCTGTTGCTATTTCTGTTGAGGAGTTCGTGGAGGAATGGCTGGTGGATCTCGCTAATGATGCGGTGATGCTGGGGCCAGATTGGGGCGATGATCTGTGTGGTGAAGAAGTAGAACCTGTCGAACTTGCACAAAAATTCCTTATTCAATAAGAGGTTGTGATTCACTGTCAATCTCCATGTACAAAATCCTCTTTACACCGTGCTCACCTGTAGCACGCGCGCTTGCGTTGCCTTCTGCCGTTACCGACTGCTATTCCTATTTAGGTGAATTAACAAGGTCGTAACAACTTTTGAGTGTTGCGACCCATTGCAAGGGATCGCTTGGTAGGAGGATTAACGATGGCAACGACAACAATCAACCCAATGGGGACTGACGGCTTCGAATTTGTGGAATATACCGCGCCGAATGCCAAAGGCATTGCTGATCTGAAAAACCTGTTTTCACTGATGGGGTTCGCGGAAATCGCCAAGCACAAGCACAAAGATGTGTGGCTATACCGTCAGGGAGATATCAATTTCATCGTTAATGGTGAGATTGATTCTCAGGCAGAGGGTTTCGCCAAAGCGCATGGTGCCAGTGTGAACGCCATGGCGTTCAGGGTGAAAGATGCACGACATGCCGTCGACTACGCTATGAAGCAAGGCGCAACGGCGTGCGATGCACGTGTGGGGCCGATGGAACTGAATATCCCTGCTATCCACGGCATTGGTGATTCTTATCTCTACCTTGTTGACCGTTATGGCGACAAGGAAATCTATGACATCGATTTTGACTACTACCCGGACTGGCGTGAACGTCTTGCTGCCTCTGATGCGGGATTGCAGGTGATTGATCACCTGACCCACAACGTTGAGACAGGCAATATGGATGTGTGGGCCGATTTCTACGACCGTATTGCGAACTTCAAGGAAATCCGTTTCTTCGATATTGAAGGCAAGCTGACGGGGCTAAAATCCCGCGCCCTTACTGCACCCTGTGGAAAAATCCGCATCCCAATTAACGAGTCCAGCGATGATAAATCCCAAATCGCGGAATACCTCAAAGAGTACAACGGCGAAGGTATTCAACATATTGCCCTCAGCACTGAGGACATCTACAAAACTGTCGAGTCGCTGAGAAGCCGGGGCATGCGCTTTATGGACACGCCAGACACTTACTATGAGAAAGTGAATGACCGTGTGGAAGGCCATGAAGAGAGTGTTGATCAGCTAAGAGAACTGCGCGTGCTGATTGATGGCAATGTGGAAACAGGCATTCTGCTTCAGATTTTTACCGACACTGTGATTGGACCCGTTTTCTTTGAGATCATCCAGCGTAAAGGTAATCAAGGCTTCGGTGAAGGTAACTTCCAGGCGCTGTTTGAGTCGATTGAACTCGATCAAATCCGCCGAGGCGTGTTGGACGCGGGTTAAACTGCCCTTAAAACTTGGAACAGGCCAATCGGCCTGTTCTTCGTTAAACGTCCAGCGATCGGTCGTTCGCCCGCATGTCGAATAGCAACTGGTAGAAAAACTCTTTACGCAGTGTAGAGCTGCTCTCATCAAAACGAATGCCCGCGGTTGGCGGTTCTTTGTCATTGTTCACGGTGACGACTTTTCCGGTGATGACACCTCTTAGATCGCTGCCATATTCAATCTGAATTTTTAAGGTTTCATCTTCGAAGAAAAGGTGTTCGTCGCCCGAGGCTGAAAGACAACAGCCAGAAACAGAGTAATCTATTAACTGTGCTTTGAATGGGCCTTCGTCCGCGTCAGCACGTAGGGTAAGGTTGGTATCTATACGGGGTTCCTGCCGGATTTGTCGGTGGGCAATACTTTCCGGCAATGACACAATCAACAGGCGGATGGGTTTTTGAATCACGCCCATGACCAATGAGCGGAATGCAATTACGTCTCGGAATTCGCTGTCTGTAATAGCTCGGATAATCAGCTCGTTGTTGGGAATAAAAAAGCGTTCGATGATGGGATCCTGACCGTTTGGGCAGTCAATCAGCAAAAACTGATCTTTGCGATAGCCAACAATGCGGGAGGTGACCTGCGTTTTTTTGGGATCGTCAGAAAGCTCAATGTTGAGCCGAGCTCCTACAGACAAGAGTCGGTAAAAACTGTCTGCCGAATCTTTCTTCACTGCTTGCATATCGCTACGTTCCCCTGATGGCCGCAGTTACAGATAGTCGCTGATGATGCTTGCCAGCTGACCGTTATTGCGCATCTCTTGTAATCGCTTGTCCATGAATTGTTGCAGTTCTGGGTCAATGCCCGGTGAATAGGCCAGGTGGATGTTGTATTTTGGGATCAGGTTGTTAACCTCAAACAGGGTGTAATCGTTTTGAGTGAAGCCAAGGCGCTTGAGGTGGTATTTCAGCCTTAGATCCATTTCAACGAAGCCGCCAACACTTTTGAGACGATCAACCACACGGAAAGCCGAATCGTAGTTCTTGACCCTTACTTCACTGACTGCCCCTTTTTCTATTTGCTCTTCAAGGCCGGGATAGTCGAAACCGAACAGGAGCACCGCGATTTTTCCGTTTAAATCTTCCGGGGTTTGGTAAGCAAAATCTGAATCTGCTCGGCTGAGGATGCTGTGCTCAACTTCCAAAACCGGGTACGCGGAAAGATTGGCGGCCTGCATATCGCCCCAAGCGGGGCTGCCATAGGTGACCCAGTTTTTGTCTTTGTGTTTATTGAGTTCAGCAAGGTAGCGGTTAAACGGGTAGGTGTGGATGACCAATTGGTGCTCAGTGCCTTCGAAAGCCTGTTTTAGCACATCAGTGACAATGCCACGATGGTTCTCACCTTTGGTTTGTATCTGCAGTGGCTCGGCCTGATCTTGTATCACAAAGTATTCCAACACTGTTGCTGAAGCGGTGGCCGAGAGCAGAGCAAAGATCACCGGCACGCCGATGACACGAAAAAGGACGCTGGGAATGGATTTCTTTTCGGACATAGTTTTGACCATCCAAGTTTACAAATCGTGGCTATTCTTAAAGGTAGGTGCTTTAAATTTAAGACATTAATAAGCCTAGACTATGTTGAATCAAAAAGAGAATCTTCCTCAGCCTTCCAGCATGGCAGCACGTTTAGTGGGCCGTGTTCTTCTCGTTTGTAGTCTTCTTGCATTCTTGGTAGCGACGTTTGCCTTGTATTTGGATTATCAGGCACGCACTGAACAGATGCGTCAAAATGCGTTGCTGATTCAAAAGACCGATCTGGCCAGTATTACCAACAGTGTCTGGCAGGAAGACACCACCCAATTACAAGTCACCGCACAAGGGATTTTCCGCGATCCTGACATTAGTTATATCCGTGTTTTTCATGATGAGCGGACGCTGGCGGAATTCGGTGAAATGCCGCTTGAACCCAAGTTTTCTTACCAGTGGCCATTGGTTCATCAGCAATTTGGCAAGACCTATCAACTGGGTTATCTGCAAGTTGAAGTTGGCCTTGAAGGTATTTACAGCGCACTGATCGAACGTTTTGTCATGTTGCTGCTTTTCCTGGGCGGCGCAACGCTGGTGCTTGGTGGTCTGGTGTTCTTTATCGTTTATGTTGATGTTGTCCGGCCACTGGTCTGGATGTCTCATGGTGTGACCAAGTTTGGGACTGATAACTTGCCGCAGCCGATTGAGCGTCCGAACAAAAAAATGGGCGAAGAACTGGTGACGCTGTACACCCAGTACAACGACACGATCGAGAAAATGCGCGAATACAGCTCAGAGCTGAAAAACGCCAAGATACAGGCGGAAATGGCCAACCAGAAAAAGAGTGAATTTCTGGCCAACATGAGCCATGAAATTCGCACGCCAATGAACGGCATCATTGGGATGGCATCATTGCTGAAAGGCACCCGTTTGGATGAGGAACAGCGCGAGTTTATCGAAATGCTGGAAACGTCATCATTGTCGCTGCTCGATATCATCAACGATATTCTCGACTTCTCGAAAATCGAAGCGGGTAAGCTGGAACTGGACTTTGTTGAGCTCAACCTGTTTGAGCTTTGCAAAGACATCGAGCATTTGTTCCGGCTTCGCACCAAGGAAAAGGGGCTGGAGTTCGAATGTCGCCTCGATCAGGATCTGTCACCACTACTGATGGGTGATGCGCCGCGCCTTCGACAGGTGATGATTAATCTGGTCGGGAACGCCGTGAAGTTCACCCAAAGTGGTAGCGTACGTGTTGATATCCAGCAGGTTGATGAAGCAGGGGATCACATCACAGTGCGCTTTGATGTTAAGGACACGGGGATTGGTATCCCCGCCGACAAACTCGACACCATTTTTGAAAAGTTTGAACAGGCCGATGGCAGCATGAGCCGCAACTTTGGCGGAACAGGATTGGGCCTTGCGATTTCGAGTCAGATCGTCGAACTCATGGGTGGTCACATTGAAGTGGAAAGTCAGGAGGGAGAAGGAAGCCGTTTTTTCTTCACCGTAACTTTCGAGCGCGCACAAATGCCGGAAGCAACTCCGGTTGATGCCTTGCTTTTCTCTGACGCTGCCATGCTACTGGTGGATGACAGCCGTTTGAACATGAGGATCACCAGTGCACAATTGGGTAACTTGGGCTGTCAGGTGACATGTTGTGTGCACCCTGAAGATGCGGAAGATATGATTGCAGAGCGCATCGACACGGCCAAGCCGTTCAAGATCGTGATTCTGGATAAATTGATGCCGAATTCAGATGGCTTTTCGATCGCTTCTAAATTACGCAAGCGTTTTGGCAAGCGCTGTCCAAGCCTGATGATGATCACCGCCGCGCCGGAAGTACATGACAATGTGAAGCTGGAGAGTTTCAACATCGAAGGGTACCTTTCCAGACCGTATAAGTTTAACGATCTTCGCAATCACCTCACGAGCATCCTCCGTGGACAACAGGCGAAACTCGGCGTGATTTCAATGTCGGCTCACAAAGAAGTGCAAGCGTCGAAAGAGACTGGTTTGGCTGAACCTTCGACCTACTCGGGTCGTGTGTTGGTGGTGGAAGACACTTTAGTGAACCAGCGGGTTACACAGGCCATGCTTGGGAAACTCGGGGTGGAAGTGGTGATCGCTGAAAACGGACAGGTGGCGATCGATTATTGCAAAGAAGGCATGTTCGATCTGATCTTTATGGACTGCCAAATGCCCATCATGGATGGTTATCAGGCTTCCCGACTCCTTCGTGAGCATGAATATGCGCCTCATACACCGATTGTTGCCTTGACCGCTAACGCGACGGCGCAGGACAGGGATGAATGCCTGAGATGCGGCATGGATGATTACATTGCCAAGCCGGTTA
Organism: Grimontia sp. AD028; assembly: GCF_000973155.1. Lineage (NCBI taxonomy): Bacteria > Pseudomonadati > Pseudomonadota > Gammaproteobacteria > Vibrionales > Vibrionaceae > Grimontia > Grimontia sp. AD028. The sequence goes on from NZ_LASY01000031.1 coordinate 74,098, forward strand.
GCAAAGCGGAACTGGAGCGGATGATCAAAACGCACATGCCGGGTTCTGAGCGGGGAAAGGCTAAATCGATCTGAGGGGCGGGGTGACAAACCTTCGCAAATAAAAACGCCTGCTCTCGCAGGCGTTTTGCTTACTTGGACTCGTTACATTACATCTTCAACAAGATAAAACATCTCGTCGTCGTTGCTCTTTACTTCAATATTTACATTGCTGACTTCCATTGCTGGAGCAGTTCATCGTAGTTGATGGTCTGGCCTTGCGGCTTCTCGTTGCTCAGCTTGGCTTTCGGTGCGCCCGGCAGATTCAGCCAGTACTCTGCATCACGTGGCTTGTTCAGCTTAGGACCACAGTCGCCTTGTACTTTTGCACGCTCAAGACGCTGAAGTACGCGGTCTTGCGCTTTCGCCAAACCGTCCAGTGCTTCCTGAGGTGTTTTCTCGCCGTTTGCTGCTTCCGCAATAAATTGCCACCACAGTTGCGCCAGTTTTGGATAGTCAGGCACGTTGGTACCGGTTGGTGTCCACTGGACGCGCGCAGGGCTGCGATAGAATTCCACCAAGCCACCCAGCTTCGGTGCCACATCTGTCATTGCCTGAGAGTTGATATCAGACTCACGGATAGGCGTCAGACCCACCAGCGTTTTCTTAAGAGACACGGATTTCGCGACAGTGAACTGCGCGTATAGCCATGCCGCCATACGGCGTTTTGGATCGGTCGATTTCATCAGAGTCCATGAACCGGCATCCTGATAACCGAGTTTCATGCCATCTTCCCAGTAAGGACCGCGAGGTGAAGGTGCCATGCGCCATTTTGGCGTGCCATCTTCGTTCACTACAGCGAGACCCGGTTTGGTCATGTCAGCAGTAAAGGCGGTGTACCAGAAAATTTGCTGAGCGATTGAACCCTGTGCTGGAACCGGGCCTGCTTCCGAGAAGGTCATGCCCTGTGCTTCCGGTGGCGCGTAATCACTTAACCAATCAACGTATTTGGTGGTGGCATAAACCGCCGCAGGGCCGTTAGTGGCGCCGCCACGCTCAACGCTGGAGCCTACAGGTGAACAGCCTTCAACGCGGATACCCCACTCATCAACGGGTGTACCGTTTGGAATACCTTTGTCACCGGCACCTGCCATTGAGAACCATGCGTCAGTGAAGCGCCAACCCAGAGAAGGGTCTTTCTTCCCGTAATCCATGTGGCCGTATACGCGTTCGCCATCGATCTCTTTCACGTGAACAGAGAAGAATTCGGCGATGTCTTCATAGGCAGACCAGTTAACCGGTACACCGAGTTCATAGCCGTAAATGTCTTTGAACTTGGCTTTCAGGTCATCACGGGCAAACCAGTCGGCGCGGAACCAATAGAGGTTAGCGAACTGTTGATCAGGCAGTTGGTAGATTTTGCCGTCCGGGCCGGTGGTGAAACTGATGCCAATGAAATCGTCCAAATCCAGAGTAGGCAGGGTCACGTCTTTCCCTTCGCCCACCATGTAATCGCTGATTGGGAACACTTTGCCGTAGCGGAAGTGGGTACCAATCAAATCAGAGTCATTGATATAGGCATCGTAGATACTGCGGTTAGACTGCATCTCCGTTTGCAGTTTTTCCACCACGTCGCCTTCCTGAATCAGGTCATGAGTGACCTTGATGCCGGTGATTTCCTCGAAGGCTTTCGCCAGCACTTTGGACTCATACTCATGGGTGGTAATGGTTTCTGAGACAACCTTGATTTCCATGCCACGGAAAGGTTTGGCAGCGTCTGTAAACCAGGCCATTTCCTTGAGCTGTTCCTCTTGGCTTAGCGTGGAAGGGGTAAACTCATCGCCAACCCACTTCTTTGCTGCGTCGCTGTACTGATCGGCGAGGGCCGCCGGCGCCAGTAGCAAGCTGATCATGAACCCAAGCGGTGTCCATTTGTTTACAGCAGGCAATTGCTTCATAGTTTCGCTCCTTTGTCGTTTTGTCCTAACCCCAACGTAAAACCGAGATAAGCCACACGATGGCGATCCCGAAGGGATACCAGATAGGCAGATCCGTCATTCCGATGAAGAAAAGGTGGATATAGGCACTGCCGAGCAGTCCTATAAAGAGTCGATCACCCCGGGTTGTGCGGATAGGCAAAAATCCTTTCCTTTCCACACAAGGACGGAGTACTTCGAATACGGTCATTGCCACCAACATGCAGGCAATGGTGATAAAAAACAGGGCGCTCGGGAGTGTCCAGGCCATCCAATTCATGTCATTTCTCCTTATACACGTCCGAGTGCAAAGCCTTTGGCTACGTGGTTACGCACAAACCAGATAACCAACAGGCCGGGAACAATGGTCAACACACCCGCTGCGGCGAGCACACCCCAGTCGATGCCAGAGGCACTGACGGTTCGGGTCATGGTCGCCACAATAGGTTTTGCGTTAACAGAGGTGAGTGTTCGCGCCAGCAGTAGCTCAACCCAGCTGAACATAAAGCAGAAGAACGCGGTGACACCGATCCCTGAGCGGATCATCGGAATAAAGATCCGCCCAAAGAAGCGCGGGAAGCTGTATCCGTCGATGTAGGCGGTTTCATCAATCTCCTTTGGCACGCCGCTCATAAAGCCTTCCAGAATCCATACCGCGAGCGGTACGTTGAAAAGGCAGTGGGCGAGTGCCACAGCGATATGGGTATCGAACAAACCCACGGAGCTGTAGAGCTGGAAGAAGGGCAACAGGAATACTGCAGGTGGTGCCATTCTGTTGGTCAGCAGCCAGAAAAAGAGGTGCTTGTCGCCGATAAACTTATAGCGCGAGAACGCATAAGCGGCAGGCAACGCAACCGCCAGTGATAGCAGGGTGTTGATACTCACGTAGGTGAGTGAGTTCAGATACCCCGAATACCAACTTGGGTCGGAGAAGATGACCGCATAGTTCTCCAACGTGAAGCTCTGTGGCCAGAAGGTGAGGCCACCTAAAATCTCTTCGTTGGTTTTAAATGACATCATCAGCAGCCAGTAAATCGGCGTCATCAGAAACACAATGTAGGCGAGCAGGCCAAAGGTTTTTCTGTTCATGGCTTAGCTCCTTTTGTCCATGTTGGTCATTGCGGTATAGAACACCCAACACACCAGTAAGATGATGAGGAAGTAGATGATCGAGAAGGCGGCGGCAGGGCCGATATCAAACTGACCGACGGCCATTTTGGTTAACGCCTGTGAAAGGAAAGTGGTGGCGTTACCCGGACCACCGCCTGTCAACACGAAGGGCTCGGTATAGATCATGAAGCTGTCCATAAACCGCAGCAGGACACCGAGGAGCAGCACACTCTTCAGTTTGGGCAGCTGGATGTAGCGGAACACAGCCCAGTTCGATGCGCGGTCGATTTTCGCCGCTTGATAGTAAACATCCGGAATGGCACGAAGGCCTGAGTAACAAAGCAGGGCAACCAGAGATGTCCAGTGCCAGACATCCATGACCAGCACGGTAATCCACGCATCGACGGGATCGGAGGCATAGTTGTATTCCACCCCAATGTTGTTGAGGAACCAGCCGAGTAAGCCGATATCTGCTCGCCCGAATATCTGCCAGATGGTGCCGACAACGTTCCAGGGGATAAGAAGTGGAATGGCAAGAACGATCAATACTAGCGAGGCTTTAAACCCGCGTGCAGGCATGCACAGCGCCACCGCGATACCCAGCGGGATTTCAATCGCCAGTACGCAGAAAGAGTAGATAAACTGACGAACCAGAGAGTCGTGTAAACGTGGGTCGTTCAGGATTTCCTTGTACCATTCTGTACCCACGAAGTAGCGGGTATTCTGATCGAAAATATCCTGAATCGAGTAGTTCACCACCGTCATCAACGGGATGATGGCGGAGAAGGCGACCAGCAGGAATACTGGGAGTACCAGTAGCCAGGCGCGGTTATTTTCCGTCTTAGTTTGCATCCTGACCTCCTGTCGCGCTTGCGCTTTCTTCCGGCTCTCCGGCCAGATACTCATCGATGTAGAGCTTCAGCCACTGAGCTGGGAAGCTGATGTGGGCGCGCCCTTGGGGAATCGGCGCTTCTTCAGCGATGCGTAGTTTGATGGGTTGGGTACCAAACATCGCCGTGACGATTTTGTAGGTGCCCAAATCCTCTACGTGCTGTATAGGCACTTCCCAAGAATCCTCTCGTTTTTCCTGCCACACATGCACGAATTCAGGACGAATGCCGACCTTAATATTCTTGCTGCTGGTGTTTTCCAGCATCTGGCGCTGAGCGTCCGTTAGGGTGATGGGCATGTCTTCAAAAGACACATTGCCATCAGCGGAGCGCTGAACAGGCAAGAGGTTCATGCCTGGGCTGCCGATGAAAAAACCCACGAAAGTGTGGTTGGGACGCTCGAAAAGTTCGCGTGGAGAGCCAAACTGTACGATTGTCCCGTCAAACATCACGGCGATCTCTTCTGCGAAGGTAGCGGCTTCGAGTTGATCGTGGGTCACGTAAATCATGGTGATGTTGAACTGTTCATGGATCTGACGAAGCTTGCGGCGCAGTTTCCATTTAAGATGCGGGTCAATAACCGTCAGTGGTTCATCGAACAGAATGGCGGAGACATCTTCACGCACCAGACCGCGACCCATGGAGACTTTCTGTTTTTCATCCGCGTTAAGGTTGCTGGCGCGTTTATCCAGCACGCTGTTGAGTTCCAAGAGCTCAGCCACTTCACTGACACGTGAACGTACCTTGGCTTCCGGTGTTTTCATGTTGCGAAGTGGAAAAGCGAGGTTGTCGTATACCGTCATGGTGTCGTACACCACAGGAAACTGGAAAACCTGCGCGATGTTGCGCTCTTGTGGCGCAAGTTGGCTGACATCCTGCTTGTCAAACATCACTTCCCCTTCTGACGGCGTCAGCAGGCCGGAGATAATGTTCAGCATGGTACTTTTGCCGCAACCGGAAGGGCCCAACAAGGCGTAGGCACCGCCATTGCGCCAGGTGTGGGTCATTTTCCGGATGGCATAATCCTCGCGGCTTTGAGGTGAAGGCTTGTAGGAATGCGCCAAGGAATTAAGAATGATTTCTGCCATATTGTTACCCCCCTATGCCCGGCGTTGGCTGGACGCGACGCGCAGACTGAATGAGCTTTTGTGACTCATCGAAGACATAAAGTTTGTGGGTAGGCACATAAATACTGATCTTCTGATCAACGTCGTAGTCGTGAACCCCCGGTAAGTGGAGCACCATATTGATGTCGCGGTTTCTGACGTGCAGGAAAGTTTCACTGCCACTGATCTCCGCCAGTTCGACATCAACGGTCAGTTCTAAATCGTCATCATTGTTCGGCACCAAACTGAGGTGGTTAGGGCGGATGCCAAACTGATATTCCCCGTCGGTTAATTCACCAAGGTCCGTGTTGAGTGGAAAGTGAATGTGTTCGTCGAAAGAAACGTTTCCGCCGCCGACACGGCCACGGATCAAATTAATGGGCGGTTCACCAAAGAGTTCAGCACTGGTGACTGAAGATGGGTGGTGGTATACCTCTGCGGTTGGCCCGGATTGGATCACCTTGCCTTCGTGCATCAGAACCACATTGCCGCCAAGAGCGAGGGCTTCGTTAGGCTCTGTGGTGGCGTAAACTGCAATGGTGTTGCGCTCGGCAAACAGTTCCCGCATTTCCTGACGAAGCTCTTCACGCAGTTTGTAGTCGAGGTTGACCAAAGGCTCATCAAACAGAATTAAGTCAGCGTTTTTCACCAGTGCCCTTGCCATGGCAGTGCGTTGTTGCTGACCGCCTGATAGTTCGAGAGGCAGTCGATCGAGAAACTGTTCAATGTGAAGCATCTCTGCCGTTTCCTGCACTTTCTGCTTGATGAGTGCTTCAGGCTGTTTTTCCAATCGCAGCGGTGAGGCGATGTTTTCGAAGACGGTTAGGTTGGGGTAATTGATGAATTGCTGATAGACCATGGAGACATTGCGTTCCCGCACGGGTACGCCAGTAACATCCTGTCCATTAAAGAGCACGCGGCCGCTGGTGGGTTTATCCAGCCCTGCCATCAGGCGCATCAAGCTCGTTTTCCCCGCCAGTGTTCTGCCGAGCAAAACGTTAAAAGAACCGGGTTCTATCCTCAGGTTAATGTCGTCCAACCACGTTTCATGGTTGCTGATCCTTGTGACGTTCTCCAATTCGAGTGACATGTAAACTCCCTGTTTAAATAACGACGTGCTGTACTGGCGACATCGTCAATTGCGCGAACGCGCATTAATTTTCGAATCCGAATGTCATACGCTAGATTCGTGCCAGAAGTTAAATTAATGTTAATTAACTGAATTTAAAGGGATAAAAATAAGTGTGAACAGCGTCACTGTGTAAGAAATGTGAACATATTTGTTGACTGTTAACAAAATGTGAACAATGCTTGACAGTCTTGTTGTTGTTCGAACGCGCACGGATTGGTGGTCAAATGAGCGATCTGGCTCACTCTCACGATGAGGTTATACAGGCGTCTTGGAAACGGTGCCGCTCATTTGGGCTTAACCCAAAGAGCGCGCCAGCAATCATTCGTTTGAACAAAGGGGATTGGGAGGATGCACAAGGCAAATCCAAAGACCTAATAGTGACAACACAAGAACAGGTGCTGCCTTACTATGAAAATATTCTGGTAAACAGCAACAGCTTGGTATTACTGGCTGACAGCAGCGGAAACCTGCTTAGCCGTTGGGGGCGTCCAGGCTTTATTAACCAAATGGAAGGACACCTCTTCGAGCAGGGGACGAGTTGGCTTGAGAGGTTTAATGGTACCAATGCTGTGGGCACGGCATTGCAGACAGGCGAATCCGTTGTCGTCGGCCGGGATGAGCACTATCTGATCGCGAATCGCTATATGACCGCTTCTGCTGCACCCATCTTTAACAGTGAGCGTGAGCTTGTTGGGGTATTGAATATCTCATCCGATGCTTATCTACCTACTTCCCATGTGAATGGCATGGTGAAAGTGATGACGCAGTCGGTTGAAAACCAGCTCATCATGGCTACTTATCGCCAGCACTATTACACCTTGGTGTTCAATAACAGCGAGGATAACCACACCAGCCAGTGGGCGGGATTGCTGGTTTTCAATGATGCAGGTGAGATAGTGGCCGCCAACCGACGGGCAGATTTGTTAGTCGGTCATGTGCTGAAGGGGTTGAACATCGAAATGGTGACTGGGATCACCACGCTAAAATTATCAGCGCACCCAGAAAACCAAACGCTTTCATTCCTCGGTATTTCGAACTATCGCTTGTTTGGTACGCTCAAACGCCCCCTCACCAATATGATCCGCACGCCGCCATCGCCACTGGCTACCGTCAAATTAAAGAATGAATCAAAGCCTGTTGAAGCCGTATCTGGTGAACGTCGACTGTCAGACCTGGATCTTGGCGATCTGAAAATGCAGAAAGCGATCAAGCAGGCTGCCAGTGTGGTCAACAGCGACATTCCATTGGTCATTCAGGGAGAAACAGGCGCTGGCAAGGAAGTATTTGCTAAAGCGGTGCATGCATCTTCCGACCGCGCGGATAAGAAGTTTGTGGCGGTGAACTGCGCCGCCATTCCCACTGAGCTGGTGGAGTCAGAGCTTTTTGGTTATGTGAAAGGGGCGTTTACCGGTGCCAATAACAAAGGCAGCATGGGTTATATCAGGCAAGCTGATGGCGGCACCTTGCTATTGGATGAAATCGGGGATATGCCGCTTCATGTACAGGCAAGACTGTTGCGTGTACTGCAGGAAAAAGCGGTGACGCCATTAGGAAGCACGGACAGCTACCCTGTTGATTTTCGTGTTATCAGCGCGACCCACCAGCCCTTGCGTGAAGCCGTATCCAAAAAACAGTTTCGCGATGACTTGTACTACCGGATAAATGGGCTGACGTTGTTTCTCCCTTCTCTGGCCGAAAGAAATGATGTCAAAGCCTTGGTTGAACGCTTGTTGATCGAACTGACAGAGGACAATCAACCCCCCGTTAGCAATGAGGTATTAAACCTATTCGAACAGCACCCTTGGCCGGGTAACATTCGGCAGTTGTTTAACACCCTGCGTGTCGCACTGGCGTTGTCCGACGGTAATATGATCCATACCCACCATCTTCCCGATGACTTTTTCTTTGATCTGAAAGCGCAGCCAACATCTCAGGAAGCGTCCAATACTTATCAAAATGAAGCGCCTCTTCTCCAAACGCTTGGCTGGAGAGACACCCTACCAGAACTTTATTCCGCAACAGATGGGAATATTACCCGCATCGCTGAGCTTTCCGGCGTGAGCCGAAACACTATCTATAAACGTCTTCGAGCATTAGGGCTGAAGTAGCCTTTACCACTAATAAAGCATTCAAAGTATCAATTAATCGGGCTTGTGATATTTGCCATGTCAACATCAAAGGCGGCGTGTTGCGCGCAACTTTCGTCATGGCGCGAAGAAACAGGATGAAACGACTAATGATAATTTGCTCATATCGGGAAGTGTGTCGCAAATCACATTTTTGTTTTCTGGGTGGATATTGATTAATTATTGAGCGGTTAATGGATTGTTATTACTGGGGTTTTGTTGAATCAAAGATGAATGATTAACCTCACTAAATGTGGTTTTGTTTCACTTTTGTGACTGTGTATTCAAATAAGGAGGTATTTTATGAAGAATAAATAACTGAGTGATTTTTGGTCAATGTGACTGTCAATAGCTTATTTTGTTAATTTTTGTAGCGTTGAACTCTGTGTTTTCAGAATGTTAATTTTTATCTCGCAGCATTTTTGCAAATGGAATTTATAAGAAATACAGGAACGTATTCTATGAAAAAGACACTTTTAGCAGTAGCAATCCCGGCAGTACTAGCAGCAGGCAACGTAAACGCATTTGAAGCATTCAGCAGTGACGAGGGTGCTGTAGAAGTCTACGGTCAGCTTCGTACTACGCTGGCGAAAGAACCAAACAAAGACCTTGAGCTTAAAGATGGCAGCTCTCGTGCAGGTATTAACGCAAATTATTCGATTGCAGAGGGTGTTGAAGCGCTTGCAACTCTTGAATACAGCATCAGCTTCGACGCAGATGCTCTGAAAAACCGTTTAGGTTACTTCGGCTTCACTGGTGACTTCGGTACTGTTTACCTTGGCAAACAATACAACACGGCAAGTGATCTTTGGGGACCAAGCGAAGGTTACTTCTTTGGTGGAAGTGCGATTCCACAAGGTGCTCTGTCCGGTGGTAAGCACGATAGCTCAATTCGTTACATCTACAACGCAGACTCATTCTTTGTTGATGTCTCTTACGGTCTGCCAGAAGATGATAAGAACCCAGAAATCGTAGATGTGTTTGGTGGCTTCAGTGTATCAGGCTTTGACGTGACACTGGGTGTGGCGAAAGAAGAACACAATGCTTGGGGTGAAGGTAAGCTAAAAGTTGAGGATCTGTTCCGCACCGCTTGGGTCTACAAAAGCGTAGGTGATTTCACGTTTGGTGCAGGTTATGCAGCAAGCACAACTGAAAGTAAAACTGGCAATCGTGAAGTAGAACGCTCAGGTATCACTACCTCTGTTCAATACAATGTAGCAGATCACATTCTGGTTTACGGTGGCGCAGAATTCTCTGAATACGAAGCTAACTTTGTTCCTGAAACAATCGATCAAAAAGGCGACGCGACTAACTTCTACTTGGGCGGTCATTACAAGTTCAACCAGTACTTCCGCGTATACAGCGAAGTCGCGTTTGTTGATGGCACCACTCTTGGTTTTGAAAACAAAGAGTCTGACATGAAAGTTAAAGCAGGTAGCTCAGCTGACAGCGATGTACGTTACGCAATCGGTGCACGCGTATACTGGTAATCAATCAGTAAAACACGCTTAAACTTCACACTGTCTTTAAAGCCCAGCAGGATGCTGGGCTTTGTTGTATCTGCTTGTTGTGTTGAGAACAAATCCAAAAACTGCCGTTGGCGCACGTGCAAAAGTTAACCGAATATTTTACAAAGAGATTTGGCACATGTTCTGGCTCAGTTTCGGAGAGATTCCATGCTCGATAAAATGGCGTTCTTTATCTATGTGATCCGCACTGGGTCGATTTCCTCTGCAGCGCGCCAGTTTAACGTTTCAGTGTCGGCAGGCAGTCGCTGGCTTCAGGAGCTAGAGCAGCATTTCGGCACGACACTTTGCCATCGTTCCAACCGCCTTTTAGAAGCCACCCCGGCCGGTCAGACGCTGTATGAAGAGTTCTCGCCCATTGTCGACCGAGCCGAGCGCATCAGCCGTAAGCTGGAAGGCTTTCAGGATCATGAAAAAGGCCACATCAACATCGCCTGTACGCCAGTTTACGCCAATCATTACTTGATGGGTAAAATAACCGAGTATTCCAGACTCAACCCGAAAGTGACCTTCAATATTAATGTCACGCCTTGGGCGCTCGATCACGCCAGCACCAGCGATTTGATGATCAGTGCTAACGCGCGGTTTCAGGGTTATAGAGAAAAGGACCTTATGTTGGTGAAGCGGGAACTGTTGGCCTCTCCCTTTGTGGTCGTCGCTTCTCCTAACTACACAGAAAAGCAAGGCTTACCGACGCAGCCGGAAGATTTGCAGGATCATGCCTGTCTGGTGGCGACCACACTCACGGGCAGTAACGAATGGATTTTCCAAAAAGGCGTGGAAACCATCGTCATGAAAGTACCGAAAACCATTGAAGTGAACGACAGCGACCTATTGCTCCGTGGCGTGACTCAAGGGGCCGGCGTGGCTTATCTGCCGCAGTTTGTGACTGAGCCTGCGATTGAAAATGGCGCGCTTGTCCCGTTGATGCAAGACTTTGAAACCAGTACCTGGAGTCTTAATCTCTATTATCACCCTTCTGGGGTTGCCTCTCCCGTTGCCAGCAAGTTCAAGGACTTTCTGCTGGAAAAACCTTGCTGAAATTATACCCAAACGACCTGAAGCTGCGCGCATTCAGAGGTCATCAA
>NZ_LASY01000032.1:0-42336 GCF_000973155.1 Grimontia sp. AD028
ACGCCAGTCAATCTCGCTGAATCATGCATCTTCAGGTTGTTTGGGTACTACTCAAAGCACTACCTTCACTTGCTGAAATACCGGAACAGCCGTTAGATTCCGGACGACAAACGCCCTCAATTGAGGGCGTTTGTCGTTAGAGAAAGCGAACTTCCTAAATCAGGAATTAGTGCTTTTTCGGCCCGTAACGAACCAGATCTTTGCCGGTTTCAAACACTTCAGGCGTTACGTCGCGCGCAAGGATAAGTTGATGTTTATCATCCAGCACGGCTAGAAACGGCTGACCATTGGCATTGTTGGTTGCCAGCGCAACACCCGCTACACCCGTCAGTCCCAAACCACCGCTTTCAATGGCGATCAGGAAGGTTTCCAGCTCTTCGAGGGTGCTGATGATATCAATTTTGTCAGTCATAAATTTAGTGTCGTTATGTTTGGTACATTTGGCGGGATTATTCCATGGTTCAGATAAGGCTGGCAATGCGAGAGAGTACTAAAAGAATCACCAAATAGAGAGAAGCTCAGGTGTAGGCTTTCCTTCTGAGTTGCTTCTTCATCAAACTTTCAGCTTCACTGCTATCGTGCTAGCGAGAAGATCTCCCAGTCGTCTTCGGTCCTTTCTCAAAATAAAAATCGCATCTAGAACCCCGAGGACAAGGCACAAGGTATTTCTCAGAAACGACTGGAGTATGGAGCAATACTTGCCTGTCTTTGAGTCCACGACTGAAATGTTGAAGAACATTTTACCAACGCTTCTTCCTCTGGGCAGGGAGTCACAAAAGAGGTAATACGACAACGCAACGAGCAGTGAGTAAATTCGGACATTTTCGTTATCAACACCGGCTTTTTCGAATACGACAAAGCTAGCAAGAAAGAAAAATGCGCTCACAGCCGCGTCGATAATCTGAGCTACATAGCGCTGAAAAAGCGGAGCTGTAATACGAGCAGGAGGTTTAGGTTCTAATTGGCCTCCATCTAAAGAAGGTTCTTCCAAAGCCACATCGACTTTACCCAGAAGCGGTTCCTTTCTATCCATGTATTCACTTATTTATTGAGAGTTATAAAAAGAGAAGTGACAAACTTCCCTATGTTTTAACTGAGGATACCTTAAACAGTGAATACTATTATGTCCCATTAATACAAAGTGTTAGATTTACTCTGCAGCCACACTCAATACTGTTACTGAAAGCAAAAACATTTTAGCAGCGAGCTATCAATATTAATCAGTCCAACAGTACTGCTTTTTAGAGAAGGTTGCTTAGCCACAGTACCTATCGTTTTCTCTAACCTGCCCAAATAGGGATTCCACATCAAACAGGCATGGGTTTTACTTTCTTCCAGATAGCCACAATTGCTATACCGAAACTCATTACTCAATGGGCGGCAGTTTTCCAATTTTTCATTTTGTTCTTTGTCCCAGAACAGGGGGAAATTATGTGCCAACGCCCAAAGTGATGAGCTTTGGGTGTTGGTATTGAATTTTTTGTGATGACTTAGTCGTTTGTCGCTAGCCTTGTCGCTAAACCTAGGAATATGACTCCAAGTATTCCATCAACATGTCGACCCAGCGCGAGTTTTCCTTTGAAGTATAAACTCAGTTTGCTGAATGTCAGTGAGAACAAGATATTCATAAACAGAGCCGTCGTGCTGAGTAACACTCCCAACACCAAGATTTGAGAAGTCAGGCTATCGTTCGAGTGCGTAAATTGGGGTAGAAACATGCTGAAAAACAGAAGGGCTTTGGGGTTCATCAGGTTATTGATTAGCCCCTGATACACAAGCTGTGTCGAACTCAACGACTTCGCTCTTGCTTCACTTTGTGAGAATTGATCATTCGCAAACCACACTTTGAGCATGCAGAGACCAAGCCAAGCGAGATAAAGCGCCCCTATCGTTTTAACTGCAAACGCTACAACTGGCATTGCCTGCATGAGCTTTCCGAGACCAAATGCCACCAGCATCGTTTGAATAAGACCAGCGATGAAAATGCCTAACGCAATCGAGATCCCAGCTTTCAATCCACCAATCGATGAGTAAGTTGAAATAAGCAGCAAATCAGGACCGGGAGAGATCACGAGGAAAAATGTCGATATGAAGAAGAGTGGCAAAATAGCTAAATCAATCATGTCTATCCCCTATCATTCGCAGCAAAGTATGCGCGCATGTTAAACACAACCTCACCGACATACTAGCGCTTGGCAACAATTCTCATCTCTACCAACGCATTGTCAGGGATAAACTCCGATACACCAATGGCAGACCAAGCCGGATATGGCGCTTTGATGTACTCATCCTTAACCCTTGAGAAAACATCAATGTGCTTTTTTAGTTCGATGTGAAATGTGGTCATTTCAACAATATCTGAATAGCAGAGCCCTGCCGCATTCAGATAAACGCCTAGCTTGTAAAACGCATCGTGAAACTGCTCTTCCGGGTCTGTACTGATTGGCTTGTCTTTTCTTGCAGCAGTCACACCGGAAAGATACACAGTGCCATCGGCATCGATCACTGGTGAAAAATGCCAATCATCGAAGTAATGCTTAAATTCTTCTGGGACGATTGATTTCTTCATGACACCCTCTTCGTCATCAGTACATCAATAATTGTGGTGCCTTCAAACTCTTCCGAAGCAAAACCATCCGCATTTTCAAAACCATGCTTCGTGTAAAACTGAATGGCTGTTGCGTTGTTATTCAGCACGTATAAATGGATCTTTCTCACGCCGCTATCTCGAGCTGCATTTTCCAAATTGCGCATAAATAGACTCCCCATGCCCTTTCCATATTGGGTTGGGCAAAGGTACAACTTACTTAGCTCAATGATCTCTCTGGCATCTGGGTGGGGTCGATAGGACATAAACCCAACCACTGTGGAGGCACTTTCCGCAACAACAACAAATTCCGCATTTGTTTGTATAGTTTCCTGCCACTCTTTAATCCGGGCTGAGAGCGTATAGCCTTTGATATAGTTCTCTGGCATTAACCCCTCGAATGCGACTTCCCAAGAGTCGACATGAATTTTTGCTATTTGCTCCGCGTCAGATAACACTGCTTTTCTGAGTTTTATCTCCATCTTTTCTATCCTGATGCCTGACCTTTTTGGACGGCATAAGGTATCACCCGCCACTATCTGTTACTGACAGGTGACCCCCTTAAAATGTAACTTCCCAACATGCGTCGCAAATGCCAAAGAGGTCCAATGAAACTCGCTCCTTTCCCACCATTGGGAGTGCTGTCTTTTTTGGTTCTTTTCTTCACGTCAGCATTACAGAAATTGTCTTGTTCTTTTCCCTGTAAGCGAATAGTGGTGTTCGGTCGCCTGAATCAGTTGCCAGCACTGGGTTTCGGCTGTAATATCGCGCCGATTTTTTCGGGCTCGGATGTCTTTCTGACCGCCCAACCGACGAGATTCTCTGAGTAAATTCAGATGTTAACGCGGGGATGACGATGTATCCCTGAAGTATTAATGCGCCCTATCGAGGGGGCCTTTGGAGGTGGAAACCGACAATGAAAAAATGGTCTTCAATTCTGGCCAGCGCTGCATGTGCAGCCGCTATCTTCACCACACCGGCACAAGCTGCTGATGATCAGCTGATTTTCGCGAACTGGGGTCCTTACATCTCAACAGAGCTGTTGGAACAATTTACCCGCGAAACTGGCATCAAGGTTATCTACTCAACGTACGAGTCGAACGAAACCCTGTATGCTAAAATGAAAACCCACCCAGACGGGTATGATCTTGTGGTGCCATCAACCTACTTCGTAGCAAAAATGCGCGATGAAGGTATGCTCCAGAAAATCGACCATTCGAAGCTGAACAACTTCACCGAGTTGGATAAGAACTACCTCGACAAGCCGTTCGATCCAAGCAACGATTACTCCATTCCTCACGTGATTGCGATGACAGGTCTGGCAGTGAACACAGACATGTACAACCCAGAAGATTTCGACAGCTGGGCAGATCTGTGGAACCCAGAACTAGAAGGCCAAATCATGCTGATGGACGACACCCGCGAAGTGTTCCACATCGCGCTGCGTAAGCTGGGTTACTCGGGTAACTCTACCGATCCAAAACAGATTGATGAAGCATACGAAGAGCTGAAAAAGCTGATGCCAAACGTATTGGTATTCAACTCAGACAACCCAGCGAACCCTTATCTGTCTGGTGAGGTAGGTCTGGGCATGTTGTGGAATGGCTCTGCAGCCGCTGCACAACGTGAAGGTCTGCCGATTGAGCTGGTATGGCCGAAAGAAGGCGGTATCTTCTGGGTAGATAGCCTGGCAATTCCAAAGAACGCGAAGAACACCGAAGCGGCTCACAAGATGATCGACTTCCTTCTGCGTCCAGAGATTGCAGCAAAAATCAGTGCTGATACCGGTTACCTGACTGCGGTTGAGAAGTCTAACGCCGCATACAAAGACAACCCAACTCTGTTCCCGCCACAAGAAGACATTGACCGTGGTGAGTGGCAAGACGCCGTTGGCGACCTGACCGAGAAGTACGAAAACTACTTCCTGCGCTTGAAAACTGGCGAATAACTTTTAGCATCTGTTTACATAAGGCCACCCCAGAAGTGGCCTTTTCGTTGTTTTTCCTTATTTTTTCTACGTAAATATTCTCTGAGAAATCGTCTCATCTTTTAAATTGAGCGTTTGTTTTAAACCGATAGGCAGGCATTTTTTGCATTACTGAATACGCTTTATGAAAGCGGTTTCTTCTATTCACCCCAAGGCCGAAGTTTTGCCTATTCCAAAGCCAACCAACTGGATTTGCAGATATTTTCTTGGGGTGATTTTTTTTCAGAGGAATGAGCAAGAAAAAAGGACGTTAAGCTCTAAGCCAAACTTAACGCCATTAGCACACTGCAGAAAGCGACCTCTCAGCGCTAACACTTATCGTGCTTAATAAACCAGGCGTGGTTTAAGGGTACTCTTCAGAACCGTTAGAAAGTGACGACTGCGCCTAATGCGTAGGTGTTGTTTTTCTCGGTGTTACCTTCGTTCACTTCGGTACGGTTATATTCTGCCACCAGGGTCAGATTGCTATTCACAGTATGGAACCAAGCAACCGCTTTGTTTTCGTACTCCAGCGTTTTAGTGCCATCAGTGTCGACTTCAGTGTTGCCGTAGGACAGCACAAATCGCTCACTATCAAAGGTGTAAGAGCCTTGCAGCAAATAGCCATCTGACTTGGTCTTTTCTGTACTCACGATAGTATCCAAGCCAGCCACATCTCCTAGCCCTGTAGTGCTGAAACCAGAAGCATTCAACGCTAAACCACCGAATCCAACTCGCACACCACCGCCCAAACCATCCGAATCAACAGTGCCATTACTGTCTTCCGAACTTTGGGTCACACCATTGATGTAAGCTTTGAAGTCAACAGTATCAAAGTCGCCGGTGTAAGTGATTTCACTTTCAAATCGAGGGCTGTCTTCCGAGCTATTTGCGCTCTTCTTGCTTGGGTCCATCACACCTACTGCAATTTGGAAACCAGACAGATCAGGTGTGCGATAAGTCATTTGAGCTTTCGGGAATGGGTAGGTGTAACCCGAGCCAATGTTACCGAAAGAAACGTTTCCACCGTCAATAAGGCCATAGTAATCACTGCTTTGGCCGTGACCGAGTAGCAACTCATCGGTAAGGATGTTGCTGCGTGAAAACAGACCGAAGTCCTTACCCAGCAATACCTGTCCCCAATCAGAATCAATAGTGGCGTAGAACTGGCGCACATCAATACCAGAGCGGGTACCTAAGCCTTCTGCACCGCGATTATTGTCGGTGTCATTGAGCGTGACCCAGAATGACGAACGCGCACCAATCTTGAGATCATTCACTTCGGTTTTAAAATTAAAACCAATGTAGTTAGGCAAAAAGCCGATACGAACACGAGACTGGTCACGACTGATTTTATTGCTGTTCGGATCATTGAAGTCAGACAAACGATCAGAGCTCGAATTGGTATAGAAGACGTTGACCAGAAGATCGGTGGTAACAGAATGGGTATCATCGTCATAGAGCGTTACAGCGGCAGATGCATTTGCACACATCATCGCCAAAGTCATTGGCGCAAATTTAAGCGCATGCTTATTCATTAATGGGTACTCCTTACTCATTTTTGCACAAGGCCAAATAACACCACTGCAACTTGGGTAAATCACAGTGAGCACTCATCGTATACCGACGCTAATAACCTAATAATTAAGAGTTAGGATGAAATAAGCCCCACTTTTGAATGAGGAACTAAGAAAGGCAAGAAATACGCTTCCACGATAATTGAACACTAGCTATCTATGCACTAAATATTCAATTATTTGAATATTGGCCATTTGAGAAGCTATGGTGATTATTTGCGTTTCAAGGATCAGTGCTAGGAGACTATGCTGGGGCACCAGAAAATGAAAAAGTGTCCTCCAAATAACAAAAAAAAGAGCCGACATTATCGGCTCTTTTCTTATTAGGCTATCAGTCGCTGAGGCTTAGCAAATCTGCCCTGCCCCCTCAGAAATGTCTTTCTTGTTCTCAAGAGTCGCTTGAGCTGCCAAACGAAGTCCTTCGACGATAGTATCCAGAGACATGGATGGCTGATCGGTCGCAGCTGCTTGCTCTGGTAGCAGAGGGATATGAATAAAGCCGTGGCCGATATCTGTGTCACGTAAAAAGTGCTGAATACCATAAAATACGTGGTTACAAACAAAAGTACCTGCGGTATTCGACACCTGGCAGGGAATACCGTTTTCCTGAAGCTTGCGGGTGATTGCTTTGATCGGCAAGGTCGAGAAATAGGCCGCAGGCCCTTCTTCGTCGATAGGCTCATCAATCGGCTGGTTTCCGCCATTATCTGGAATACGGAAGTCGTCCATGTTAATTGCCACACGCTCAGGTGTGATCGCATTGCGACCCGCAGCCTGACCGACGGTTATTACATAACTTGGTTGATGCGCCTCAATGGCTTCACTGATCGCTTTCAGTGCATCATACCGCGTTACCGGCACTTCACAGGTCACAATCACACCACCGTCAAGCTCAGCGCCATCTAGTTTTTTCACCGCTTCCAGCGCAGGGTTGATCGATGCGCCGCCAAACGGCTCGAAACCCGTAATCAGAACTTTTTTCATCGCTTTCCTCAGAATGCAAAGCTGTACATAACAAATATGTTGAATGCCAAGATGATCAGCCCTGGGATCACCTGCATCAGAATAACGTGGTGCTTGTTTTTCAGTTCAAGCAACGCAGCTGGCACGATGTTGAAGTTTGCCGCCATAGGTGTCATCAGGGTACCGCAATAACCTGAAAGCATGCCCAGCACACCAATAATTGCGGCGTTACCTCCGTTTTCCAACACCAATAGTGGAATACCGATACCTGTCGTGATCACCGCAAAGGCCGCAAAGGCGTTACCCATCACCACAGTGAAAATCATCATACCGGCACAGTAGGCAATCACATTTACCAGCAGCATGTTTTCCGGGATCATCATTTTCACGATTTGCGCGACGGTATCACCCACACCCGCTTGATTAAACAGATAACCCAATGCAGCGAGAAATTGCGACAAAATTGCGGCCCAGCCAATAGAGTCAATCAGGCGACGACCTTCGTTCAGGCTGTGTATAGGCTGACTCTTCGTCATGACCAGCGCCACAATGATTGACGCAATCGAAGCAATACCCAGACCCACCAGCGCGCCCAGAGAAGTGAATTGGCTGATAGCAACGGTTCCCACTGGCACAATCGCCGCGGGGATAAAGAGTTTGTTTTTCAGCACAGACGCGGTTTTCTGACGCTCTTCTTCGTTGGTGGTTTTGTAATTGCCCACACCCATGAAGCCGCCAGCAGCCAGCGCGGTCAACGCAAGTACCATCAAGCCTGTCACCCAGTTCGGTATCATCGTGCCGAAGATAAAGGTCACACCGTAAATTAACCAGAAAAGGCCAGTACCAACTCGTTTGGGATTGTCTTTGTCCAAAAAGGTTTGAAGTGAGAAAGCCAGCAACAGCAAACCTGTGGTTTGGTAAATATATTCAAGCATGGCCATTACCCTTCGCTTTTAATGTCAGTCGCCGTTGCAGCGGCTTTTTCTAAGTTTTTCAGCAAACGGGCTTCCACGATTTTGCTGAAAACCACGAACACGATGTAAGAAGCAATAGCCGTTGGCAGCGCCCACAACGCCATGGTTTCTAACTGTACATCCAACTTGTTGTCAGCCATCACGCCTTTAATCAGCAGGATACCGCCCGTGCCGATAAACAGCAGTTGGCTGAAGAAGTTGCCAAAGTTTTCACTGGCTGCAGCAAGTGCGCGAATGGCCTGACGCTTCTCTTCTTGCAGCTTCGGTGAAGCTTTCTCTGCTGCCGCTTCCGCCATAGGTGCAATTAAAGGACGGATCATGGATGGGTGACCGCCAATGCTCAAACCCATGCCATTCGTCACTTTCCGCAATAGCAGATAAGTCATCAGAATTTTGCTGACAGACGCTTTTTTCATGGAACCAATCAGCTGTTCTGCGCGTTGACGAAGACCATAGCGCTCTAGGATGCCAATCATGGGAAGAATAAGAATGAAAAGAGACATATAGCGGTTTTGGGTGAAGGATTGGCCCAGCGTGGAAAGAATATCCATCAAGGCGATATCGGCAACGAGGCCCGTTGCTACCCCAGCAACTAAAATAACAAGCAAGGTGTTTAGCTTTAGTGCCAACCCTACCGTAATAATTACGATGCCAATCAATGGCCAGAAGTCGATCATGTTTGCCCTCTACACGGCGTTTTTATTGTGTTTTTGGCAGGTTTCCACCTGCCTTCCACCCGAGTATACGAGAGCCGAAATTTCTCCTCCAATCAGAGTTTTTTGTTATAACAACCAATAAATCACTTCAATTACTCCAGTCATTCATTTCTACCACTAAAGTCGAAAAACTCTCCTCTAGTTAAGCAAGGACCCTGCTTTGGTTTGCCTATTTATTCTCCTTTTATCTCTAGCATAAAAGGCAATGAGTGCTTCAAATACGGCCAGCGGGCGAAAAATGAACGAAATGCGCTAAAACAAAGCAACTATTAGGATTATAGATTACGGTGTTTAGATCTCAATTTGAAAACAAAAAGGACCAATAAAGCTATATATACTGGCCGCTTGTTTTGTTGTCCCGAATCGACGCAGTCAATAAGGATGTATGATGGCACCGACTCGTTCTCTGCTCACTTTGATTTTATCTGTCTCCACGCTGTCGGCCTGTACCAACCAGCCAGAACCCATTAAGCCCATTCAGCTTTATTCCAATAAAGAAACGGTTCAGATGTCTTACTGCGCTGAGCTGGCGGATATGGCTTACCTTGTCGCTTCTCAGAAGCTACAAGACCAACCTAAACAATCCCAGATTGACCGATTTGCTTCAGGTACTGCTGCACAAATCAAACTCAATTTGGTCGAAGATGTGTACGCTGCAGATTTCACCAGTGCGTGGAATTATTCCGTCGACCTCTTCGATCAATGTGCAGTAAAGGTCGCCAATATACCTGCAGAGCGCCTAAACGTCGCAAGCTTCTGCGCGCAGAAGTCTTTAGTGGCTGGTGGTGCTTACGATCTCAAACAAGCCGGCGCGCCCAAGCTTGATGCCTACATGGTATTTGCAAGCTACAAAGCCACTAAGCCTTATGAAGTGATTGACGCGGTATACAAGAAATCCTCTTCTCATGACGCTGTTACCAAGAAGACCTGGGATAGCTGCATCGATATCCTCGCGGAATAAGACGCTCGCGCAATTATCAGTTTGAGAGCCCCATCCCGCTGATGGGGCTTAATATCACTTCTGACACACCACCTTTCCGGTTTCCCTTGTTTTACTGTTTTTCGACATGCCATGCCGTTTAAATAATTGGCTTACGGGCTTGTTGTTGCGACTTTTCCGGTGTTGTCACCAATAATGAAATGGAACTCTTAAATTTTAGGGAAGCTATGAAATCGTTGTTCAGAGCACTGGGCTTAGCTTTGCTGTGCTGCCTGGTTTTCTCAGCCAATGGAATGGAAACCGAGCATAAGATCGACTTGGTGAAAGTCGACAAATCTGCCCGCAAGATGTATCTGATTCAGGGGAATAAAATCGTCCGTTGGTACAGCATTTCCCTAGGAGCAAACCCAAAAGGCCACAAACTCCGCGAAGGAGACAAACGCACGCCGGAAGGCCGCTATTTCCTCGACCTGATTAACGAACATTCCAGCTTCTACCGTTCAATCCGCATTAACTACCCCAATGAAACCGATAGCAAACGCGCCGAAAAGCTGGGTTTTAGTCCTGGCGGACAGATTATGATCCACGGACAGAAAAATGGTAACGGCCCTCATCCCAGTATTAAACGGGGCAAAGACTGGACGGATGGTTGTATTGCCATCGATAACGAGGAAATGGATGAGTTTTTAAGTCTGGTGAAAGTGGGAACACCTATTGATATTGAGTGGTGACCGGCAAAAAAACCTGTTGCAGCAACCCTCATCGTCTCGAGTTAAAGAAATTAAAACGCCTTTCACCGCTCCGCCTCCGAAGTGTAAGAGAAACTTCATACACCTCTCCTAGTTTTGGCTCTGGAAAACATAACAACTCAGTTGACTAGGGATAGAACTATGGCACAAATAGAAGCTGTGAATCAGCCGGCGGAGAAGCCTGTCAGTTTCATCGTATGGCTAAAAATCGTTGTACTCGTCTACTTGCTCCTGCTGGCAGTAGGCATGATAGGAACAGGCTTTAAATGGGCGACAGGTGGACAGGCGAAAGAACTGTTCGAATTTGCTTCAAACCCCTTTACAGCACTCATCATTGGTACGGTTTGTACCGCACTCATTCAAAGCTCCAGCACAGTGACGTCTATCATCGTAGGGATGGTGGCAGGCGGTCTTCCCGTCGCTACTGCAATTCCCATGGTGATGGGGGCGAATATTGGTACTACTATCACCAATACCTTGGTAAGTCTGGGTCACGTCCGTAATAAGGAGGAATTTAAGCGCGCATTTGCTGCCGCCACGGTCCACGATTTCTTCAACCTTATTTCCGTGGTTATCTTCCTGCCTTTAGAGATCGCAACTGGATTCCTTCAGAAGATAAGCGCATGGATGGTAGCCCCTCTTTCCAGCACCGATGGTATGAGTATGGGTGACCTTAACTTTATGAAGGCCATCACCAAGCCGATTATCAAATCAGTTCAAGGTGCCATGGAAGTGCTGGGTGATCCTTGGGGCGGCATTGCGATGATTTTCCTCGGTATCGGCCTGATTTTCGTCTCAATCACTTTGATTGGCAAGCTGTTGAAAGTCGCGATGGTAGGTAAAGCTAAACAAATTCTTCACAACGCCATTGGACGTGGTCCGGTTACCGGGATTTTCTCTGGCACCATCATTACCATTCTGGTTCAGTCGAGCTCTACAACCACCAGTCTTGCAGTCCCATTGGTTGGCTCTGGTGTATTTAAAGTGCGGGATATTTATCCCTTCACGCTGGGCGCGAATATAGGTACCTGTGTGACAGCCTTACTTGCCGCTACGGCGGTCAGTGGTGATCTCGCCAATGCTGCCTTGCAAATATCCTTGGTACACCTTGTCTACAACGTCCTCGGGGTGTTAGTGATATTCGGGTTGCCGTTCTTACGGGAAATCCCACTCAGAGCTGCAGCATGGCTTGGCAACCTTGCTGCCGAAAACAAACTCTATGCCGTTGGCTACATACTCTTCGTGTTCTTTGTTATTCCGTTGTTCCTGATTTTGCTGAGCTAGGAGGAAACCATGCCAGATACAAAAATGTCTTACGACGAGCTAGTTGAAGAGATCAACCGCGCACGCAGACTCTTGTCTCAGTTGGAGCTCGCCGCACAAGAGGAGGAAGAACGTCAAAAGCACTTGATGATCGACAACCTTGAAGCCGTCATTGAAGACACCGAACACAACGGTGCGAATTTAAAAGAGTTCAGTAAACTTGCGGCAAGCGAGCTGAAAGCCTTGATCGAGAAGCTGCATAAAAAGCTTCATGATTGAGTGTTAGCGTTAAACCGTTAACTACAGCACTCACATAAGAAAAAAGCCCGATGCAGTCCCCCGCACCGGGCTTCTTTTTTGCTTCTATGTTCTTTTCGTTATGCCGCTTATTCGCAGTCGAAAGCGCCTTTGTCACTCCACGCTTCTGGTGCAGAGGCTGGGCTGTTGTTTACCCACCAGTTTGCCTGATATAGACGACCTTCGAAGATCACTTGCTCACCCGCCAGATACGCTTTACCTGATGTCCACGACACTGGCATTTGACTGATCAGTTTCCACGCATCACTTGAGTCCGGTGTAGCGCCCTGAACCCAGTACTTCGCTTCCCATACCAAGCCATTGAAGCTGACTTTCTCGCTACCAGTGTAAATCGTCGCATTTGACCAAGCTGGGTGGTTAACGGCTTCAGGGTCTGTGCCACATTGCTCGCCTTGCTCCAGCAGGAAGAAGTCAAACATTTGTTGGTCGACCAGATTGCCTTCAGCATCTTTTGAGCGGGAAACCAGCATATGGTGACCGGCTTTTGCGTTTTCCAGCACCATATCAACAGCGGTCGATGTGCCATCAGCCAGGGACAGTTTTTCATAAGCCAGTGCTTCCTGCGAATGGTTATAAACTGTCATTTCAACGGTCAGATCGCCAGAAGCCGTCACAGCCAGATCCAGCGCTACTTTGCCATCACGAATCACATATTCCTGCGCCACACCATCAATGGTCACCGTGTATTCCGGCTCAGGGGATTCAATCTCGTAGCCCACTTCTACACGGGTCAAACCGCTGGCTGATTTCAGGTAGATTGGGTTTGCGCCAAACACTGGGTTAAACGCACCATTGGCATCGCGCTGACCTGCTTGGATGTTCTCATTTGTTTGGTTGATTTTGGTCGCCAGGTTGTAAGACCAGGTATTCGCTTCACCTGCTTTCTCACTGTCGATTTCAAGACGGGTCGATAGCTCTGGGCGCTCGCCTTCTGAATCAAACACACGGGTAAATACCACATCGCCCTTCGTTAGGTTCATACCTGGGTTGATTTGGCCGCCTTGCGTCCACTCTGGCAATACTGGTAGATCACCATCAAATTGCACGTCAATGACGTTATAGAACGCAGCAGCAGTGTCGCCCACATCCCATACCGCCAGAATCACGTGGTAGCCTTCACGCTCTGGCACATCACAGCCGTGCAGCATGGTTTTCGGCGGCTTTTGCATGTTGCCTTCCACCACACAGAAAGGGTTCAGATCGAAGGTGCTGCGCGCCAGTGGCAGGTTCGGGTTCCAATCTGCTTTGGTAATGTAGTATTCCCAGTTACGAGTAACGTGGTTCGCCGTAAAGATCCACTCGAAGTCGTTCATACCCGCTTTGATTGGCTGCTTTACCCAGCGCGATGCGGTTTGTTCGTCAAGCGGAGAAAACTGAATTAAGCCAGCACTGGCGATTTTGCCATCTTCAGGACCGAACTCAGGAAAGCCTTCTGGGCCTTCAACGCTTTGAGGTTCCCATTGAACCTGACCACACGCAGAGTTCTGCTCGCCGGTTGGTGTACTATATTTACAAAGCGCGGCACGGCCAGCAGCAATGCCACCGTCTTTGGCACTGATGTAACCGTGGGACATAACACTTGCGCTGAAAAGCGCCGCCGCGACAGGCAGGAGAGTGGTTTTGAGTTTGAGCATTTGTGTGCTTCCTAATGGCTATTTTTGTTTTGTTAACCAAGCACGGACAAACTTTCGCATCGGAACATTTTCAGCCCTGAATACAGGCTGTCGAAAATGGCGGCCCCGCTATCGTAAGTGGCATTCAATTCACTCTTAGACCGGAAGCTTTGCGTCCTACCTTTTCAGGCAGTTTGCCGTTGACTGTGGAATGGCGCGCATCGTATTCAGAAATTGATATCGCGCAATCTTTTTCTTCATCAAAATTCGCCAATCGATCCATTTAATGAACCAGGATCACAAATTTATCGCTATTTAGGCGATTATTCACCCTAATAGCATGTCGAGATAACCTTCTGTAATAGAAAGAAAAAAGCCAGACATCCTATACAGAGTGTCTGGCTTTTCTAACCACGCTGCGCCGTTAAACGATCTGCTTTCTCATCCGGTAGAGTGTCCAATCCTCTCCCTGAAACTCACGTACTTTTGTTTCATCGTGAAGCCGTTCAAAACCTAACGAGGTATAACAGCGAACCGCCACCTCGTTATGCGCGAATACGGCCAGTGACACAGTGCGGATTGTTGTATCTTCACTCACCACATCAAGCGCCAGTGAAACCAACTGTTTCCCCAGCCCCTGACCACGCGCCGATGTGTCGGCAATCAACACCCGACATAAACGGACTTCCGACTTCGAAACCCGGTAAATATCGATATAGCCAACAGCAATGCCGTCGTGCATGACCAGATAAGGAGTCACCTCCTTTTTCGCAATGTGTTCGCGTACTTTCTCGACCTGCAAAGGGAATTCGAAGGCCGGGCCTCCCCATAGGAAGTTATCCCGGGCACTTCTTATCCAATCACAAAGCTGTGGCGCGTTCTCTTCACGAAACGGGACCAGTAGCATCAGGCTGGCTTTTCCTCAGATTTGTCTTCAGCGTCATCGTTGAAGTCGTCGAGGTAATCTTTTGGCGGTGGTGTCCACTCACGCTCTGTCATGCTGTGACGATCCATTCTGTCTTCGTTCATCGCGTCACGAATGGCTTCTTCAAGTTGGATAAACAGATGCTGGTAATGGGTATCGTAGCTCTTACTGTCATCACCACCTTTCCACGTTTCAAACAGCTTCTGCGAACTTTCATTCTCGACGCGTCTGAATGTGGCCTTGTGCTGTTCAACCACGAACGGGTGCTCACCCAATGAACGAAGTGCTTCCGCACCAAGCTCCAACGCGGAAAGAAACGTTTCTTTGATCACGTAATCAGCTCCTGCATGGCGCAGCATATAAGCATGACCACGGTCAAAAGCACGAGCCAGAATCTTCACATGTGGATAGGTCTGTTTAACGTATTCCACCAGTTCCGTCGTGGTTTCCTGATTATCCATCGACACCACGAGTATCGCTGCTTCTTCAATACCTGCCGTGTGAAGATGTTCAGGACGTGTAGCATCACCGAAGTAGCTCTTAATATTGATTTGACGAAGATTTTCAATTTGCGCCGCTTCGTAATCAAGGACGACTGTCTTCACGCCATTGGCAGTCAACATTCGGTTCACAATCTGACCAAAGCGACCAACACCCGCGATGATCACACTGCCCTGTTCCTCAATTTCATCGGCTTCACGATCGTTCGCGCTTTTCTCGAAGCGCGGCAGAATCACTTTGTCATACAGGATGAATAAACCCGGCGTCAGGAACATCGAAATCGCCACAACCAAAGACAGCAATTGAGCAACGTCCATCGGCAACACATGGTTCTGCATAGAAAAACTCAACAGAACAAAACCAAACTCACCCGCTTGCGCAAGGCTCAACGTAAACAGCCAACGTGCCGTTCCTTTGATGCGGAAAATCAGCGACAGAATAAACAGAATCGCTGCCTTGAGAACCATCAAGCCAATGGTCAATCCAATGATGACAAAGAAGTCATCAAACAGAATGCCGAAGTTTATGCCCGCACCGACGGTGATAAAGAACAACCCCAGCAACAAACCTTTAAACGGCTCAATGTTAGATTCCAACTCATGGCGGAATTCACTGTTCGCCAATACCACACCCGCAAGGAATGTTCCCAGTGCTGGGGAAAGTCCAATCAAGCTCATCAGCGCTGCGATACCAATCACCAGCATCAATGCTGTCGCGGTAAAGATTTCGCGAAGGCCAGAGCTTGCCACGAAGCGGAACAGTGGACGGCTTAAGAAATGTCCGCCAACAACCACACCCGCAATTGCACCCAAGATAACCAAGCCCAATGCCCAGCCGGGAAGCCCAGCCACCAGGCTCATTTCTTCATGATGATCAGCCGCAGCCGCGGCTGCAGATTGTGCCTGCTCAACCAACTCCGGCAACGCCAGAAGCGGGATAAACGCCAGCATTGGGATAACAGCGATATCCTGGAACAGCAATACTGAGAATGCGCTTCGCCCACCTTCCGTTTTGGTCAGGCGTTTTTCATTAAAGGTTTGCAGAACGATGGCGGTGGAAGACAGCGCGAAGATAAGACCAATCGCCAGCGCGACGCTCCATACCTGATTCAGCGCCAGCGCAATACCCATCACGATGGCTGCTGTCAGACCAACCTGCAAACCACCCAAGCCAAGTAGTTTGTTACGCATTGACCACAACATTTTGGGTTCAAGTTCTAGGCCCACCAGAAACAGCATCATCACCACGCCAAACTCTGCAAAGTGCTGAATGGTGGTGGTTTCATCACCCACCAGACCAATCACGGGGCCAATCACCACACCGGCAATCAGATAACCAAGCACAGAACCTAAACCCAGCTTTTTGGCGATAGGCACTGCAACAACGGCAGCAATCAGGTAAATAAATGCCTGTAGAAAAATGCCTGTCATGACTCACCTTCCTTGAGCACATGTCCAATATTAGTAGCGGTAATTTTTTCACTCGCCGCTGCTTTTTCAAGGTCTACTCTTCCACTCACGAATGCTTTTAAAAGCAACTCGTAACTTGAAGTGTGCCGCCCAACCTTGTCGTCTTCCACTGCGGTTCGGGAACCAAACAGTGCGTAAGGGGCAAGATAATTCATACCCGTCAGACAAGCCATTTGCTCCATGGGAGCAAGTAATTGACGGATTTTGAAGTGGTTAAAACCATCCGCTTTATAGGCTTCTTCCATGCCACCAGCAGTGATGGCACACAAGAATTGTTTTCCACGTAGTGCCGTACCTTTCGATCCATAGGCAAAGCCATATTCCAACACCAAATCTTGCCATTCTTTCAAAATGGACGGGGTGGAATACCAATAGAGAGGAAACTGGAAAATCACCACATCGTGCTCAAGCAGACGTTTTTGTTCCAGATCGATATTGATGTGGTAGTCGGGATATTCAGCGTAAAGGTCAACGGTTGTCACCCCCTCCACTGATTGAGCCACTTTATAGAGCGGCGCGTTCACTTCTGAACGCCGTTGCGAAGGATGCGCAAACAGCACCAGAACCTTGTTTTTATTGTCTGCCATAGCTTTCCTTAGTGACTGACTGGATTAGCACATTAAATGTCGCGAGCAAGATTTAATGCACAACCTACTGCGTCTAGTCTAGTTAATATCACGACTATCTTACCTTCTGAATCTCACTGATATTTTCTCAATTTAGCAATTTCTCACCGAAAGGTTACTAAAAGTATACTGGTTGACAGTGGTAACCATGATGGCCAATCTTGTTTAACAAATCACTGGGAGGCTAGAAAATGACTTATACAAACAAGCTGGCTGCGGGAAGCGAATTCCCATCAATAACACTGAAGGATCTTGAAGGCGGCGAGCATACACTCGGCAAACCTCGCGAAGGAGCAACCTGGCAGATGGTGGTGGTTTACCGTGGTCGTCACTGTCCAATGTGTACGCGCTACCTGAACCATCTTGAAGATTACAAAGAGAAACTGGCGGATATTAGCATCGATATTGTTGCTGCATCTGGCGACAGCAGCACTCAACTTGAAGAGCACATGACGCGCTTGGAAGTGTCCTTCCCGCTTGCATACGGCTTATCTGAAGCGCAAATGAAAGAGCTGGGTCTTTGGGTTTCTCTTCCGCGTTCAGAGCAGGAAACTGACCACAACTTTGCAGAGCCAGGACTTTTCGTCATTAACGAGCAGGGCACAGTGCAAGTCGTCGATATTTCCAATAACCCATTTGTTCGCCCTGATGTGGAAACGCTGGTGAATGGTCTGGCGTGGATTCGTAATCCAGATAACAACTACCCAATCCGTGGTACAGCGCCTTACTGAAAAATAAAAAAGAAAGCCTCGCTTGAGGCTTTCTTTTTCTCCCTTTCGTCAAAAAGCATGCTTAATCGTTAGCCAAAACTCGTCATCTTCATCCGCATTAATCGCCAAACTGGTTTCCGGCGAAATGTTGTGACCAACCTGAGTCACCATTTCGAACAGCCGGATTTTCCTGCCATCCAGACTGTAGGTGTATTGGGGAACCAGATTCACGAACCAGTCATCGCTCACTTGCCAACGCACAAAGGTATACAAGGTCGCAATAGAGGTATCCGGAAAGGCAACCCGCTTTACCCGCTCATCATCTGTCCAGGTCTCGCCATAGAGCAATGCCGGATTAATTCTTAAATTGTCGCCAACCGGAATGATTTGAATAATGCCTAGTGAAGCTCTGTTCACCGCAAACTGACCACTGTTGTCATGTTGACCATCAAAGAAAATTCCGGTGCCGCTGCCTTTATAAACGGAAAAGTGACGCAAATGGGCGGTTTCAAAATCGTTCTTCAATTGAAAGAAACTGTTGTGTCCAAAGGTGCTTTCTTCATCATTGAGGCCGACTTGGAAAATCGCGCCATATCCGTTTGTACCTGTCCGTAAACCCACAAATGAACTGATAGAGGTGGGATCATCTTTATCCCCAACAATGGTCTCAGTGGCAGAAACCATACCCGCTGCCAACATGGTGACCAAATACATTGCGATTGGGCCAAATAGTGACTTCATCTTGCTCTCCTTGCCTATTTTCAGACAAGACTCACCCCGGCCGGAGGTTCACGCCCCTGCCCTATGAACTGGTGAGCATTGTCTATTTGAATGAATTAGTTATTCGAACATGGGAAAAACAATTCGAACTTGCTGGTTGTGGTGTAGAAGGTTTTAGGGAAGTACTCACCCATGACGGAAGGAATGTCTTTATCCTGATAGATATTCTGAATGGCCTGCCTAAATTCAGGTTTAGCCAGCATATGTCGAATTTGAACAATCGATGCATCTTCATCAAACACGCCATCTCCGTCATCTGCCATCGGGATCCAACCAATGCCACACTCTGGAAAGGCATTTCTTGGCCTGTCTGATTCGCGGCTCACCACCACGGTAAAGTAGCCATTTTGATCAACCGGGATATGCTCGTCATAAAGGCAATCATTCACGCGGGTGTTCGCAAAACCTTTGTTGGAGCACACAGACCAATAGCGCAGATCACCGGTTCCCATGGTCTTATCACCGTTAAAGGTTTTCGGAGTGGTAGGTGCCTTTGCTCTCAGAACAAATACGGGCCCTAACTTACGGTTAACCACCGTTCGAATGTAGTTGTTATCCAGGTTTGGATAGAAGCCGCCTTCACTTCGGCGCGAGTTCGGGTCAATGTCTCCCGTAAAGATCCCCAGCAAGCTCTTCCGGTCTAACTGGATGTGCCATTTCGCAGGATTTGTGGCAGGAAACCCAAGGGGCTTGTCGGGCTGGTCGGCAAGTTCGATATATTGCGCTACTGGAATACCTAATGCGCTGAAATTCGCTCTTAACATCTGCTTGGCATTCAGCGCATCACAGGCGTCCTGCCCACGCAGCTCTTTTCCATCCGCTAAGGTAACCACAGGGGTTGGCAACGGACTACCCGCAGTTTCTCCTGTGTTTTGATCTTGGGCGTAAATGCGGTAAATGAGAACTTGCTGACCATTGGCATAGCTTGGCGCGTGAATAACATCAGATTCAAATCCATCCCGCACCAATGCTCCTGTGTAATCTTCTGACGGTTTTGCATCCCGCACCTTGACGTAATAGCTTCGTTGCTCGTTATCTCTTGAATTCCCCACGCGGTAAGGATTATCACTGCCTTCCAGTGGTTTTATCGCGTAATCAGGCAGGGATTGGACCGGCCTTCCTCCTTCGTCGTAGCTAATAAGGGACATGTATCTGGAATAAGGAAACTCCCCTTCCAGATGCATTTTGGCACCCTTGGGAATACTGAATGCTGCTCCCCAGTATTTCACTGCGGCATCGGGATATGCCACATTGATGTAGGGGTCGGCTGAAACAGGTCCATAGCGGAATAGGCAGGAACGTTCGCCCGGCAGGCTTTCAAATCCCTCCGTTGCAGATGCCTGAGAAGCGATGAGTCCTGAAAGCATCATCAACAGACTTAAACTTGTCGCCATCTTCTTTGAACGATGGTGATTTCGCAGTTTTTTCATTCTCGATACCTCATTCGTAGTTGTATTTGCCTTAGAATCGACTTAACAATTCATTAACAACGGTATCAGTGCGTTGATCGAGAGAATGTCAAAAACCCTACAATTGAAAAATTCGTCATTGGAACGGGAAGAAATTCGCCATGAGTTGTTTAGCAACGGAGCATTAGCCACATTGCCGAAAGCGGCGATTGAAGAATTGGCGCAAGGCGCAAAGCTTGAGCACTACAAGATTCCGACACTGCTCAACGCCGCTCACCAGCCCGTCGAGATGATGCGCTTGGTCGTTTATGGCCACGTCGAGTTGTTAGGAAGAAACATTGAAGGCGATGAAGTGTGTATTGCCGCTTTGGGGGCTGGAAGCTGGATCACCTGGTTGGGATGTTTTGACGACACACCGTCACATTACGACTTCTATACCTCAACCAATACCACCGTGATATCTCTCCCCACCAAACACATGCGGAATGTGGCAAACCGCTACCCCGAGCTCTATCAAATCGCTATTCGCGCCATCAGTTACCGTTTCCGTTTGTTGATGGAATGGACCACAGATTCCGCCATGCTGAAAAACGAATACCGCGTCGCCAAGCTGTTGTTACTCCTCAGTAAGCTCAACGCCTCACATGGTGAGATTTGCCCCATCTTTTACACTCAAGACAAGCTGGCTCATTTACTTCGCTATACCCGACAGACAGTCAACCGTTCGCTCAAGCTACTCGCCGAAAAAAACCTCATCCAATTGGGCTACAAACGCATTGATATCGTCGACAGCGACAGGATGGAAGACTTCATCAACAGCGGGGATTTGCACTCGGAAGAGCAGTTTGAGGGTTAATCTCGGTAAACGAGAAAACGGGCTCGATAAAGCCCGTAAAGACTGAGAAAAACAGGCTCTATTGGATCTGAGGTTTATTGAGGTAAAGCCAGCGTGCTGATAGATAAACCGACATCAGTGCTAAACCCCAGATAACGCCTTTGACCGCGATGGCCTTGAATTCCAATGGGTCATTGTCACACTGTGTGATACCCCTGATAGCGCCTTCCAAGTGTCCCCAGAAGGCAGCGTTCATCACGCCGAGCACGTAGCTCCAGGCAATCACCATCAATACACCGGCGCATTTTTTGTTGAAGCTGAAAGCAAGTGCCGCCACCAAAAGAACGGCTCCCATCAAGTAGTCGCCCGCCATTGTCATGGAATTGACCATCCAATGTTCAAAACCCCGTCGATAGGTTTCCAGTACAGGGAGTGCTATCCCTAAAAGGTAAGAAAGAATTAAAACCACTCTCATTGTGAATATCTCCATATATCCATATTCGGATAATGAAAATATCACTGGTTAGAAGGTGGAGACTGTCCGCGGTTTTACATTCTTCTTGCCTTTATTTGGGAGAAAAAAGGGCCTCAACTGAGGCCCTATCTTTGCATTTGTTCAAAGCAAATCCTATTTGGTACTGGTAAACAGTAACTTCACACCAAATGCCAGCATCACTGAGCCAAGCACGCGATCAACCCAGTGGCCGATACGCTTGAACTTTGCCTGCACGGTAGGTTTGGAAAGTACCAACGCCACTGAACCAAACCAAACCAGCTGGATGAACATCATCCATACACCCAACAGGAATAATTCAATCACTGGCATTTCTGGCGAAAGCACCAGAGTGAACACAGAGAGGAAGTAAAGCGGCGCTTTCGGATTCAAAGCGTTACACACAAAGCCCATCGAAATCAGCTTGGATGCGGAGCGTGGCTTCACATTCACGTTTTGTTCGTCATCACCCACCGCGGCTTTGCTGCGAATGCCTTTCCAGCCAAGATAAATCAGATACGCCGCGGCCAGATATTTCATCACCGTCAGCACCATTGAGGATTCACTGATCACGGTCGCGAGGCCAATAGAGGAGTAAATAATGTGAACAGAAAGTCCGAGAGCAATACCGAGGCTAACAAGGAGACCGGCGCGACGGCCGTGAACGAGAGACTGCTGCGATACCATCACAAAGTCTGGACCCGGTGAGGCAGCACCTAACAAGTGCACTAAGGTTAATGTTAAAAACGCCTGATAGAACTCCATTCCCTTTCTCCTTTGCTCTGGTAACCTTCTTAGGATGATATTATGGCGATCCGATTTGAAATCAAGGCCGTACTGTAAAGTAAATTAGTCAAACAAGAGTACTCCGATGACCTTCACCCTTTTCTTCGATGGCAGTTGTCCACTTTGCGTGGCTGAAATGGATCAGTTGCGCGCGCTTAACCAAGCGGAAAGCTTAAAGTTTGAAGATATTCTCGCACCGGATTTCAAATCAAGGTTTCCAGATATCGACCCCATGGAAGCCAGCAAAATTCTGCACGGAAAATTGAGCGATGGTACTTTGCTGCTAGGGCTAGATGTCACCCATAAAGCTTGGTCTCTTGTCGGGAAAAAGCGCTGGATTGGCCTATTGCGTTTACCTGTGATCCGCTGGTTTGCAGACAAAGCCTATCTTTTCTTCGCCAGAAACCGCTACAAAATCTCATACCTCTTCACTGGCCGTTCTAAATGTGAGCCTTGCCAGAATGGCGTTTGTTCGATTGCCGAAGAAAAACCCGACAATCATAAAAACTAACAAAACAAACGCTCTCATTCAGCAACCAAATAATTAGGTAACCTGCTGATTATTCATCATAAATATGTATTTCTGTGCAGCACCTCAATCTATTGACTAAATCTTCATTAACCCTCACCATCAGTGCACTACACTATGCGTCGCAACATTAAGAAGAAGATGGCTTAGGTACATCCAAATAAGCGATGCGCATCAACTGCTCTATTTGAAACATGAAAACCACTGATATTCTTACACCTTCAGCATTCCTACCAACGCTGCCTGTTGGAACACCTTTGACTTTCGAGCTTAGGTACAAAGACAAGATCAAAGCGTTTGGTGGCGCCTCGCGCCTTATCGGATATCGCGAGAAAAAGTACATCCTGCTGGAAACGCCCACTGATCCTGAGCTCTCGAAGCTGCTGACTGACACATCTGGCATGCAAGCGGTTGTGCGGGGGTTAACCTCATCACGCTACGGTGAAATCTTTGCGTTCAAATCTCATATTCTCAGCGTATTACACCGCCCGGAGAAAATGATTGCGATAGCGTTGCCACCTCAAGTGAGCATCCACCGCATGCGTTCTGATGCCAGATATGCTGTTTCGCGTATTGTTCATCTCATTATTGATGGACGTAAAGCCTTGGCTAAGCTGTCTGACTTTTCGCTGAGCGGTTGTGCCATTCGCGTGTCCAACAGCCAGTTCATTGATGAAGGTGAAACCATCGGCTTTGTCATCAATGCGCTGTTTGATCACCCCGTGGAATTTGAAGGAACGGTCATGAACGTGACCAGCAATGGCGAGGGTGTTCAACTCGGCATTAAATTTAGTGACGCAAGTAAAAGCAAATCTCGCGATACCTTAGCTAAACTCATTCTGGCGTCCGAATTGAGTGCTGATAACTCCACCAGCGCTGTCTCAACTGTCTCCTGACAGCCGCTTCTCCTCTTCACGACAAGGAACACAGGTTATGCAAGAATCCTTTATCGACAGTGGCGTGCTTTTTCGTCAACACCAATTCGACCTGCCGCTCAACTACAGCGAGAAAGATAGCACTCGCATCACCGTGTTTGCCCGTGAGGTGGTGGAGTTATCCAAAGCAGACGCCAATCTACCTTGGCTGGTTTACTTTCAGGGTGGTCCAGGATTTCCGTCTCCGCGTCCTGATTCAAAAAGTGGCTGGCTGAAACGCGCCCTGCAAGATCACCGTGTATTGCTGCTGGACCAGCGCGGTACAGGCATGAGTTCGCCGTTGACTCACCAGACGTTGAGTCATATGGATGACGCGAAGCAAGTGGAATACATCAGCCAGTTCCGTGCAGACAACATCGTTCGTGATGCTGAAGCCATTCGTGAAGCATTAGGGGCTGAGAAATGGTCAATTCTGGGTCAAAGCTTTGGTGGTTTCTGCTCGCTCACTTACCTTTCTTTTTATCCGCAAAGTCTGCATCGCGTTTACATCACAGGCGGTGTGCCTTCTCTTACCCGTCATGCTGATGATGTGTACCGTGCCACCTATCAACGTGTGTTAGACAAAAACAAAGCCTTCTTTGACCAGTTTCCATCCGCACAAAGACGTTGCGCAGAAATTGCTGAGTTCTTACGAACCCGCGATGTGAAACTGCCAAACGGCCAGACCTTTACCGTTGAACAGTTCCAACAAATTGGCATCAATTTGGGCCGAAGCGGTGCCAATCTGCCAATGTACTACCTGTTGGAAGAAGCCTTTACAGAAACCGCCCAAGGCAAAGTACTGAGTGTCAGTTTCCTGCAGGCGATGTTGTCGGAACAAAGCTATCAGACAAACCCGATTTACGCTTTCCTGCATGAACCAATTTACAATCAGGGCGAAGCATCAGTTTGGTCTGCACACCGCATTCGCAATGCGGAATACGCCGAGTTTAATTACGAACCGGGTAAACCTTTCCTGTTTACAGGCGAGATGGTTTATCCGTGGATGTTCGACCAAATGCAAAATTTACTGCCGCTCAAACAGGCAGCAGAAGCACTGGCGACCAAATCAGATTGGCCTGCACTTTACGATGTCGAGAAACTCGCTGAAAACACGGTGCCTGTCACCTGTGCTGTTTATGCCGACGACATGTATGTCGAAATGGATTACTCACGCGAAACCCTGAA
The DNA here is from genome assembly GCF_000973155.1 of Grimontia sp. AD028. Lineage (NCBI taxonomy): Bacteria > Pseudomonadati > Pseudomonadota > Gammaproteobacteria > Vibrionales > Vibrionaceae > Grimontia > Grimontia sp. AD028. The sequence goes on from NZ_LASY01000032.1 coordinate 24,832, forward strand.
AGGCGTTCCAAACAGCCGTGCATGGATCACCAACGAATATGAACACAATGGTCTGCGTGCTGATGGAGAAAGGATCCTGGATAAGTTGATTGATATGGGAGTACAGATAAAAAACATATCAACTAAATAGCGTTTCTATAGATAAACAAAACAGCCTCAGAAGAAATTAGAGGCTGTTTTAAATTTTGAAACATGCCCTATTATGTTTCCTGATGTGTGTATACTCCATATAATAGGAGATGAACCACTTCAATGTCATTTGGCTGAATGTTTTGTGTTACGTTTAAATTCAAAAATACATCTGAGATCAATTTCTTACGGTTCTTCTGTAGAAGAATTTGAGACATCTTATCAAGAGGCTTAATGGAAATTTCATTGTCAAACAAGTCTACTTTGTACCTCATTGGCTTATCGTCATACTCAGATTCTAGAGAAACCACCAACATATTTTTAGGATCTTGAGGTACTCTCTCAAGTCCAAATGAAGTTTCCTTATCAACGACCAAAGTACCATCTGTAGCCTGGATAAAAGACATAGATTTCATGGTATTTCTTGGGACACTATCAATATACTCAACAACTTTGAAATCTACCGCCAGTGCCAATAATCCTTCATTAACTACACCGCTATTTTCTAATACCGAGTCATCAAATGAAATAACGCTAGGATTGGTAACAGTAGTATCATTATCAACAATTGTGTGGTCACCCGTAACATTCAAGTCTGGGTCGTAAACATCTGGCCTTTCGGTGACGATTTCTCCGATGAAGTCCGGAACATCTGGAACATCGGGTGGTGTCGGCGTGGGCGGTATAGGTTGGCTAACTATATGTACCTGCCCAACAACATACTCAATCATATAATTATCGCTACCGTAACCAGACACAGACAACTCATAAGTCCCTGGTTCGATAGCACTTACAGCTTCCCCGGAAAACACAGCTTCACCGTTGAGGTTATCTATCCCTTCATTACCAACAAATCCTTGATAATTGATTTCCCCAGACGGGGTATAAGGCTGGCCATTTTCGTATATGGTTTCACTTGGTGCTGTCACAACTAAAACCGATTTGTTGACAGTTAGGCTACCATCCGAAGTGACTACATCATAACCTAATCCACTATTTGCACTCGTCGCTGTAAGCGTATAATCACCGGCGTTGATAACACCGACCCCTGTACCTCCGTAAACAATATCTAAATGATTGTTGTCATCATCGTTGTTCAAGTAGCCCGTGGCGGTGTAGCTTCCTTCAGTAAAAGCTTCACTATCATAGGTTTTTGAGATGTTATCGACTGCCACATTAAGTGTTGGTCGCTCGCGGTATATTTGGTAGAGTCCACTACCAAGAGCAGCAGTATAATTTGTGGTATTTTCATCACTGCCGTATCGAAAGTTTCCGCCTTCTATCAAAGACGTCAAGTTAGTACTACCAGCAACACTGCCAGTCAAGAAAGTGGCTCGACCGCCGTCACCCACCTGGATTGTTCCATTGTTATAGATGATGTCGGCACGACTTGATAGCAACGACGTATCACCTGCTGCTTCGTTTACCCCAGCATGGATTAGCAATGCATTTTGAGTATTATCTGTGGTAATAATAGATTCAAATATATGTATATCGTCATCATCACTGTCACTTAGTGTACTCAGTGAAATAGTTCCGGTCGCATTTATACCTTCAACACCGGAAACCGAATTTATGTTTAGACCATCCTGGTCGATATATAAAAGGTTGCCAGTATTGGCAGCGATGGTATTAACATCATTTAAGGTGCTGTTATAAGTGTGTGTCCCGCTCCCCAAAAGTAACAGATTATTCCCTATTAAAGCGCCATCCGCACTCTGGGTTGAGTTTCCATTTGTTTGCACACTTATCGTTCCGGACGGAGGGACAGATACCTTTGCATTAATTGAAATGTCGCCCTCCCCCTGCAGAAGAGACAAGTTAGTATTCAGCAATAAATCCTCATCAACAGAAAGCCCTCCAATATGAGTGGCCTCCCCTATATTAACAGTTGAGAAAGTATTCGATATCTGATCACCAAATAATGCAGCACTCAATATTAGACCAGATCCAGACCCGCCTATTGAAATATTTTTATCATAAGTACTAGTACTAACAGTAAACTCACCAATACTACTAAATCTTGTGCTGTTCGAAGAACTAAAATCAAAACCATCCGTAATAAGGCTGATATTTCCATCGATAGACTGGAAATTATAGTTTCCGTGTTCAAGGTTTATCGCTTTGACATCATCTGACACTGCAGAAATGCTAATATCTCCAGAGCCTGTTTGAAATACCACGTTGTTAGCCTGATTCAATTGAGTATCTTTAGATATAATTGCTCTGGCATTATCACTACTGGCATTTAAGTTAATATTTCCAGCAGAACTGACAATAAACTCACCATCCAACACTAGTCCTGCACCATGTATGCCTTGTAGATCAAAAGTTATGTCACCATTTTCAGTAGTCACAAACTTTGACTTTGTTTTAGAAAACAGGCCGCTGCTACCATCGGCCTGTCCGCTAGGACCTGAAGACGTGGCTATAATTTCGACATCTCCTCCAATTGATTTAAACTCGTGCGCTTGTGTTGCCTCCAATGAGCCATAGCCAATGATCATTCCGGTTTTGCTCGAAGAGTATCCCTTCCCGTTCGCCTCTATTTTTAGGCCACCTGTACCAGCGATAATACTCGTTGGGTCTGTATTCCCATCTGCGCCAATATCATTTTCAATTACGGCGATACCAAGACTATTGTCACCCGACCCAATGAGATGAATACCACCTGTAGATCCAGCATCAATTGAAGAAGACTTCAGTCGCACTCCATCAAAAAGCCCATTACCATTAGCCTTTATGTATACGTCACCGCCATTTGTCGTTATTGAAGCTAGATTCTGTAAAACAAAACCAGCCTGTGTACCACCACTTGCTTTTGTACCATCTAAGCCATTTGACCCACCTGTAACTGTAACATTTCCCCCATTGGTGACAAGATCTGTGCCATTGCCAGAAATAACAACACCACCATCAGTATCATCAATATTAGATTGAAGTTGGATATCTAACTTTCCAGATGTTGATGCAATTTTTTTGGTGACAAATATATTTTTATGAGCTTTTAGAGTTAATGATGCGTCTTGTCCCGAAGTCTTCTCGATTGCCCCGTTTACCCGGATATTGCCGACTTGAGTTCCGGAACCACCTGTTTGAATAACCACATCTGTACCAGCGTTTAACTGGGTTTCAATATCGGCAGTTGTGATAAACGAACTATCCGTTGCACCTTCATAGTTAGGCAAATCAGAACTGCCAGGTGTTGTTGTACCTGCATCACGGATAGTAATATCGGTAGGATCTATTAGCCACAAACCATTGTTACCATTTGATGCTTTCAGATCTAATCGAATACCATTTAGCGATATTAACCTACCAGATGTTTCTACATGACCACCATTTCCACCCTCAATACCGCCAGTGGATTCAATCGTACCATGTACTCGTGTTTCGCCTGCTAGATCATTTAAGTCTGACCAAATAACGACCTGGCCCCCGTTACCGAGAGTTTCTGCATTTGCTGAAAGTAAGCTACCAGATTCGACAACCGTACTTTGCGCTTGACCAACTTCAGAGTCAGAATTTTGCCAGCTCCCCCCAATTTCTATTTTCCCGCCGCCTAAAGATCCAGAAGCATGATATTGCGAACCAGTTTTTGCAATCACTGTATTCCCCGTATGGCGAATACTCCCCGCGGTATCCATTTCGCTAGAAACATCTATGACACCAGCATTTATTGATTGGCCACCTTCAGCATGAAGGTATACCCTACCGCCTTTTAAGGAAAAGCTTGTAGCTTGAATTACACCCTCATTGTTTACGATAGAATCCGATATAGCTCCCCTTGCCTTTGAACTCATGATTACAGTACCATTGCGCGCAACAATTGACCCTTTATTGGATAAAAGAGAGTTTAAAAGCCCTTGCTCGATTTGATAGGTAATTAGCCCATCGCCATCGAAATCGATATTGACTTTGTCACCAGAAATAAGAGAAATCGAACCCTGATTAGCTTCCAACTCACCAAAGTTTGATATGTGAGGAGAGATAAATGCTACGTACCCTCCATCCCCAGCAGAAATGTCTCCTAGATTTACAATAGAGCCCGCTTCTTCACCACCATAAAACTGGTATTGACCAGAGAGAAAACTCTCATTATCAATGTGAAGCGTTGATGCCAATAAACCAGCTGTATCGACAGACGCATTACCTCCAAAAATAATACCGTTGGCATTAACCAAATAAACCTGCCCATTTGCCGATAAATTCCCAAGGATTTTTGATGGATTATCAGAAATAACCCTATTTAATGAAATTGAGTTTTTATCGGGTTGAATGAAATTGACAGATGCTTCTTCTCCGATGTTGAAAGCCAACCAGTCGTTGATCATTTTTGGTGTTAACTGGCTTACATTCAGTACGTTGCCATTATATTCAAGCCTCCCTTTCCCAGCGACAATAACTCCTCCACTAGGCAGTTCGTTACTAGCTAAAGTATTGTTAGGAAAAGTGCATGATCCCGAAACAATAAAAACACCAGAAATAACTCTTACAAAATGTATTTTATAAGACAGTCTTTTAAATAAAGACATAGAAGTCATTTTATAACTTGTATTCATTATAATACTCGCTCACCTAGTTTATAAGAATTAAAGCCTTGATGCTTTAGAAAAAATGCCATTATTTTAAAATGATGGCATTAAATTCAAGCAAAGCACCTAAAATAACATCTGAATTATCTGTAGCTTCAACACCGAGAGTTGAAGGGCTGACCCTTTCCAAGTTTATAACTTGTACTTTGATTCCGCTAGATTCATAAATATGTAATTCCAGTCCATCCGATGTGAACATTGGTTCAATATAATCCTTAAGAACAGTGCTATCCGACGCTGTGAGATACTCATCTTCGATCAAATCATATAGATGTATTTCGTCATCATTAATATTAAAATCTTTCACTGTATCTGTTGTTACAATATCTTCGCTATGATCAAAAGATGACCACGAGAAAATGTCATTACCTTTACCACCCGTTAAGGTATCTCTGCCTTTCCCCCCGACCAGTATGTCCGGTCCGACACTACCTAGTTGAGTATCATTACCTTTTCCGGAGAAAAGAGTTTGTCCTTTATCAGAAGCTACCATTACATCGTCGAGAGAAGATCCAAGTTGCGTAGAATTTTCATTTAAAACAACTAATTCACCTGAGAACATAAGAAGCTCTATAATCTCCTCTTGAGAATAAGTGGATGTATCCACACCGATCAACTCATCTATTGTTAACCCTTCAATTACAATTTTACTATTTCCTAATTCAGGGTCAATCGACATTTCAATTTCAACATTCCCACCGGAACTATTAATATTTATGTTGTTAAATATTTCACTGACAGTGGACACGCCCATTTCTTCAAACACGTTCGAAATGTCTATTTTATCTAAACCAGGCTCAAAGCCTTTAATTGTTTTTATGATGTCTGAATCACTAGGTTTTAGTTCTTCAATTGACCATTGAAATGAATCGACTACCGCCGTATTTCCAGATATTGAAGTATCTTCTTCGCTATTAACGGCAGTTTCTCCTGAATCCACAGAATTAAAGCTAATCAATGCCTCAGTGTCTTGTTCATTTTCAAAACTCAGCTCTAGTGATGGTTCTAGATTTGGTTCGAGTAATTCCGGGATGAAAGTCGGTGATTCATTATCAGGAACAGCGATTTCCTCAGAAGGGAGTATTTCCAAAGTTGCTTCGTTAGAGCTGACTCTATAACCTAGAGAACTAGCCAGGGCTTCTAACGTGTAGGTACCAGGTTCTATTGCTCCTATACCTGTACCGCCAAATATTAACTCTGATGGGCTAATGCTTCCATCGTTATTAATGTAGCCGATAGTGTCAAACTGTACAGATTCAAATCCTATACCGTTAAAATTTGACGTAGTATCTTTTATAGATACTGACAATTCTGGTCTTTCTCTATATATTTGATAAACACCTGAACCTAATTGAGAAGTATAATTCGTTATCGTTTCATCACTTCCGTAACGAAAATTGCCAGGAATTATTTCTGACGCCAAACTTCTACTTCCATAAATACTCCCGGTCAACAATAAAGCTCTTCCGCCATCTCCAACTATTATTTGACCCTCGTTGAAAATTATATCAGCACGGTCAGGCAATAATTGACTGTCTCCTGCAGTTTCATTAACACCTGAATTTAACAATAATGCGTTATCCGAATCAGATGTAGTTATAATAGATTTGGAAATTAACAAATCATCTTCTTTATTGGAGCTAATGGTTTTTATAGATATATCACCTGTGGATACGATTCCATCTACACCATCGACTGTATTTATATCTAATCCGTTAGAATCTATGTAGTTTATTGCCCCTGTATTAGCTGCAAAGACATCTACATCATTGCTATGATTATTTAGTATATGAGTACCGGTGCCAATTAATAGAAGAGACCCTGAGGTTATATATCCTAATTCACCTTGTGTCGTAATACTATTATTTTCAATTGTCAATCCTTTAGATAAAGCAGTAGATACCCTTGAATCAATCGCAATGCCACCGCTACCTTGTGATAGTTTCAACGCACTGTCTAAATGCAAATCCTCTAGAATGTGAAGACCTCCGGCGTGTTCCAACACTCCAACATTTATAGATGAAAAACCATCCAACATTTCATTATCAAAAAAGTTTGATGATAGTATAAGCCCATCACCACTATTTCCAACGAAAATCTTACGATTGACATGGTTTGTTGATATTGTCAGTTCTCCAGAGCCACTATAATTAGTGTTAGAGTCTGTTGTATCCAGGTTGTTAGCTAGGACACTTATATTCCCTGAGCCTGATTGGAAGTTAACATTACCATTTTTAAAGTAAATACCATGAGAATCTAACGTTTCTGCACTTATCGAAACATTTCCAGTATTTGATTTAAACAAAGAATCGTTAAAGCCATCATTTCTTAGGTCTACTGATTGGATTGCATGATCAAAATCACTTTTTGCATTTATATTCAAATTTCCAGCAGATGCTATCTCTAACTTGTCATCAAATTTTAAACCAGCACCGGTTTCAGAATGCAGATTTAATTCTATATCCCCACTAGATACAGTCTCGATCTTTACATCAGCTCTTGAATAAAAAGCATTATTAGTTGTAGCGATACTATCACCACCATGAGTGTAGGAGTTTATTACTATATTTCCATCAATAGCTTGTAAAAGATGCTGACCATTGATGCTATCCAAGTTATTACCTAAACTTAATGCATCTTTAGATAAAGTACCTCCTGAAGTTTCAACATCAATTCTTAACCCTCCGCTTCCTGCGATCAACCTTACCGGCCCACTGGCGTTTTCTTTGATGAGAAAAGGCGTTCCTGTTCCTTTAGATAAAATATGTATTCCACCTTCCAGACCGGAGTTAATTGTTCCGTTTGAAAAATTAACTCCTACTAAGTCTTGACCGTTAGCGTTTATTAAAACGTTCCCACCTTGAGTATTAATTGTGGCTCCATTTCCGTAGTCAAAACCCGATTGACTTCCGGAACTTGCTTCAGCCCCGTCTGTACCATTAGAGCCTCCAGTAACTGTAAAATCACCACCATTTGTATCAATATGTGTACTACTCCCTCTAACAACAACACCACCAGTAGTATCATCAATGTTGGACTGGAGAACGATGTCCAGTTTACCCGATGTCGAATCGATTGCTCTATACACAAAAATGTTATTGTGAGACTTCAAAGTGATAGATGCATCACCACCGCTCGTCTTTGATATTGCACCATTTACTCTTATAGTGCCCGTTTCACTACCTGATGAGCCTGTTTGGATAATAACATTAGTCCCTACATTCAACTGAGCTTCAATATCTGAAGAAAGTATATATGAAGTATCAGTCTTTCCTTCATAATTTGGTAAATCACTCTCACCCGGTGTTGTTGTTATGCCATCTCGAATAATGATATCGGTTGGATCGATCAACCAAGTTCCATTACTGCCATGAGTAGATGTTAAATCTATTTCAATATCATCCAGATCAATATGTCGCCCGGAGGTTTCAATGTTGCCTCCATTACCTCCTTTTGTGCCAGCTTTGGCTTCCAGCCTTCCATTAACCGTAGTTTTTCCGTCCATACTATTTATGTTGGACCAAATAACTATCCTTCCTCCATTACCACTTTTTATCGAATTAGCCTTTACTACGGTTCCAGACTCTATAGTTGTGTAATCAGATTGAATTACGTTGAAGTCGGTATTTTGCCAACTACCACCAATTTCGATTTCTCCACCGCCAAGGTCGCCTGATGCATCATATATTGAACCCGATTCCGAAATTACACTTTTCCCAGTATGTCGGATACTTCCACCAATGCCATATTCACTAGATACATCAATATTTCCGGAATTAATTGTAGTACCACCTTCTGAATGAAGGTACACTCTACCGTTATGGGATGAGAACCCTTTAGCTTTAATAACTCCCCTATTATTGACGATTGCATCTGTTAATTTATCTCTGGCCTTAGCACTCATGATAACAGTGCCACCTCTCGAAAGAATGGTCCCTTTATTTTCAACAAGAGAATTAATCAAGCCACTATCTACTTCATAGGTTATAAGTCCATCTCTACCAAAATCTATATCGACTTTATCACCAGAAATCAGTGCAATGTTTCCTTGGTGAGCTTGTATTTCCCCATTGTTAGATATATTTGGCGAAATCAATGCGATGTAACTACCGTGATTGGCTGTGAGATCACCAAAATTAACAATGCTCCCAGAGCCTTCTCCATTTTTGAATTCATAGTTTTCTTGCAAAAACTTCTCATTCTCTATATCCAATGTCGAAACCAGAAGGCCGCCAGCGTCTACTGACGAATTTCCGCCAAAAAGCACTCCATTACTGTTGACTAGAAACACTTGTCCGTTAGCGGACAGATTTCCTAAAATCTTCGAAGGGTTTTCAGAGATCACCCTATTTAGAGAGATGGCGTTCTTGTCAGGCTGGATAAAATTCACAGAGGAATTTTCACCAATATTAAACGCCATCCACTCTGTAATCATTTTTGGTGTCATTTGGTGGATGTTCAGTGTCTTACCATTAATTTCAAAACTACCGTCACCAGCAATAATGACACCACCTTCTGGCAAACTAGAGTCAGCTAAAGATTCAAAGTTTATTGATGAAAAACAAGAAAATACAATTATACTCACTACGAAAGAGTTTGATTTAGCTTCAAAGGTTCTTATCTTCATACTGATACCCCTATAAATTAATTAAAACTCATATGAAAAACTAGCTAGAAGCCTCTCGCGGTCTTTCGTACCATCGCTGTTATATTCATTAAAATATTCATAATCTCGCTTTAATTGCTTTGCCAACATCAAAGAAAATCGAAAATTTTCCTTACTGCTTATTTCTAGCCCCAACCCAGCACCTTGTATCGAGACTTTATTCTTTCTGTCTGTTGGAATGTTATCTGAATCATAATATCTATCTACCACACCCCAATCGTAGAAAGTAGATAAGTAATAATCTGAATTGAACAATGACGTTGGAAGTCTATACTTTATGTCCAAAGCCATTCTTAAAGCATTATCTCCGGATAATTCACCATCCGGATAGGCCCTAACTCCATAAACGCCACCTAATGCATATTTTTCCGCACTATTTAAATTATTAAACGCTTCTTGTCCATCTAAATCAAAAATAGCAGTGATGTTCATACCCAAGTTTTGTATTCTTCTAATAAAATAGGTGAGCTTTTCAAATGACCCGTGTGTTTTCGCTCCCCCTAGAGCTTGGTCAGACTCATAAGAGCCATATACTTTTGATAGATCTAAATATCCATTGTAGTAGGAAATTTTCCCTATATTGTAAGCGCCTATAATTAACTCATCATTGAAATGGAAATTAGCACCAATAGCTCCTCGGTCAATTTCTCTATGGTTAGTTTTGATTCCTAAAAGCTCATCTTTCAGATTCTTTTTATCGTAAGAAACAAACACATCCAACGATTTACTTCTTGTCTTAATCACTGGATAGAAAATCGATATATTGCTTACGCTTGCCTTGCTTACTGAATCTAGAGGTTCGAATACACCACCAAACTCTGACTCCATCCAGCTTTGGCTTAACTTCAAATTGAGTCCTGAGTAGCCAATGTAATTTTGATAGTTAACTTGCCCATAAATCTGATCTCCCATCCCACCAGATTTAAGTAAGGAAAACGATAGTCGGTCCTTAATTGAGGTTGGGTTGTTCCATGTCAATCCCGCTATATATCTGTATTCACCAGTGTATCTCGAACCATAATTATCCACACTAGTGACAAGATTCAATGTGTCATCTTTACTTATATCTAATTCAATTCTTGTACTGTTTTCATATTTCCCAGGCTTTAGATTTCCACTTACTGAGAATGAAGGAAGATCAGAAAGCAATAAAAGATTCCTTTCTATATCGTCGTTATCAAGCACATCCCCGTCATTAAGGTTTTTCTCAATGAAATCATAAATATAACTTTCATCATCATTTCCTAGAAAACTCGAATTTAATTCTAACGTCCCTGGCTTATCAATAACACCTTCAATAAATTTAACTACGACATTACCTTCAGTGACATCTTGAGGAGGAAAGTAAAACTTACTTGTTACATACCCTTCTTCAAATAATTTAGAATTTATATCATCAACAATTTTCTGCAGTTCGTTAAATGTGTACGAAGCACCTTTAAAACCTCCGAAGTATTCAACGGCACCCACTTTTTCAATTAATCCGGAGGACCCATCAACGAAAATACCTTCCACATGGAATTTATAGTCTTTGCTATCTACACTTATGTTATTTCTTTTATTAGACTTACTCTCCACCTCTAAACTATTAGGCAGTTCTCTTAGGTATTTTTCTTTATCTTTACTTTCCAGCGCTCTTCCAATATCTTGAACTGACCAAGCTGACTCAATATGAGAAAAAGATAAAAAAGGTAGTAATAAACATTGTATCTTCACTCGTGTAAACATACGTCCTTTCCAATAACTCAAATTCGATGATATTAAAAACCACTGTTCCCAAACTAATTTTTAGACCAATGCTGGGGAATTCACTTAACTATAGACCCACAAACAAGCCATATGTCACATAAATGATTTATTAACATAAAAACATTATATTTATCATGGATTAAAATCGGAGAACTGGCTTTATCCAAAGCCATTTAATGACGTGGTTTTTCTCACCTAAACAGGTAAAATCACGCCCCCAACCTAGGCGCTGATAGATGAAGACCATGCACCAAGAAATGCTATTTACCCCTGAAGAATTGTTCACCCGCTTTCAAGGCGAGACAGAGCAGTTCGAACTGCCAGGTGCATTTACCTTTCCCTTTTACTATCAGCCACATCCGCTTTGTGTACTGGCAGCAGATGAACTGCAACAACACCTCGCAAGGCAGACAGATTGGCAACATAATTTCGGTTTAGACGAAGCTCTGGCTCCAAGACTTGAAGAGTCTGCCGAAGGCACAGGCAAAATGTTTGGTGTGCTGTTAGTGCGATCACCTCAAGGTGAACTTGGCTATTTCAGTGCCTTCTCCGGCAAAATTGCTGACCAAAACTTACTGCCTCACTTCGTTCCACCTGTGTTCGATATGCTGGCGGAAGAGTGTTTCTTCAGAACAGAACTGGAAGCGATCACTGAGCTAAACACTCAGGTATCCACACTTTCGACCAATCCTTTGTTAGCCCAGTTGGGCGCTCAACTTGCTCAAATGCAGATCGAATACGAGGCAGAAGAACAGCAGCAACGCCAGCGCATGATTGAAGGCCGCGCCACCCGAAAACAAGAACGAAAACTGGCGGAAGAAACCTTAACGGGTGATGCCCTGAAAACTGCCTTGGACCATCTGGCAAAGCAAAGCGTGGCAGAGAAGAACACGCTTAAATACCTGAAAATGGCGTGGGACGATAAGACCCACGCTATCGAATCACAGCTCAGCGCATTAACCACAGATATTGAGCACGCCAAACAGCAACGTAAAACGCTCTCAAATGCCCTTCAGAATAAGCTGTTTGAGCAATACCGTTTCCTCAATGCGCTTGGCGAAGAGAAGTCCCTCAAAGCGATCTTTGCGCCCACCACCAACCCAACGCCACCAGCGGGGGCAGGTGAGTGTGCAGCGCCTAAACTCTTGCACTTCGCTTATAAACACGGTTACACACCGTTGGCGATGGCGGAATTTTGGTGGGGTGTATCGCCAAAATCCGAAGTGCGTCAGCACAAAAAGTTCTACCCTTCTTGCCACGGAAAGTGTCATCCCATCCTTGGGCATATGCTGGAAGGCTTAACGGTTGACCCAAACCCACTTGAGCAAAACTGGGCAGAAGATAAAACGCTGGACGTGGTTTATCAGGACGAAGCGATTGTTGTCGTCAACAAACCTTCTGGCATGCTTTCCGTGCCGGGCAAGACGATTAAAGACTCCGCCTACACCCGCGTTATTGAAATGTTCCCTGAAGTAGAAGGCCCTTTTGTGCTTCATCGACTGGATCAGGCTACATCTGGGTTGTTAGTATTCGCACTCACCCGTCGTGCAAACAAAAGCCTGCAAAAGCAGTTCATCACCCGAGGAGTGGAAAAGCGCTATGTCGCCATGGTGGAAGGTGTGGTTGAGCAAGAACAAGGTGAAATCAACTTACCGATGCGCGGCGATCCAGACGACAGACCGCGCCAGTTGGTGTGTTTTGAACACGGCAAACCCGCGACCACTTATTGGCAGTTGATTGAAGTGAAAAACGACCGCAGCAAACTCTACATGCACCCTAAAACCGGCCGCACCCATCAGCTCCGCGTTCACTGCGCACATTCGAAGGGACTAAATAAGCCTATGGTCGGCGATGTACTTTATGGAGAGCCGGATACACGCCTCCACCTGCATGCTGAGCAGTTATCGTTTGATCATCCGTATACGCATAAGCGAATGACGTTTGAGGCGGATTGTGGGTTTTAGGAAGATTAAAGGTTAAGGCTGGGGTTTGGCTCTTAGTTCTTCCCCCTTTTCAGGGGGAAGTTAGATGGAAGTTTGGTTACCGCTTAATTCATTAGCTAGAATCGAATACAACTCATCAAACTGCCTAATGTTCACTGGCACTATGAGTTTTTCATCATCCTGCTTAAATTCAAGGATCATTTCTTTTTCTTTATAGCCATTTAAACTTTGTGACACATCCAAAATTTTAATATTTGATATTTTGTCGATGGTAAATTCTTTTACTGCACCATCAGTTCTTATATGAACAACTTCTTTCCCACTGATTGAAATTGATTTCGTCAATGACCTTTCTTTAATTATTCTAACAACCGCACCTATACTTAATAGAGCCCAAATAGCGAGTATAACTAAAGGATCCTCGAGTATTGGTGATATACCCTGCTTTATAGTTACCAGTGTAAGTGGAACAGCACCAGCAACAAAGATCAGTATTAGATGTCTAGCCCTCCAAAGAAAGCTATAGTCGTAAGTTTTCGCCAAGATTAGCCTCCTGTCTTAATGCATTTGTATCTAAAAATTCCTGTCCTGCCAATAATGCATTCTTCTTTACCTAAAGCCTTGCTAAGCGGCAATAAAATAGCTAGCAAAAATTAGCGAATAACGAGCAAAAGCCAGCTGCTTTTTTGTCCGTTTGAGCAACTTGTTAGGCAAATACTGTCAATCGATTCAACTTAATACTCGACAGGACCGAAATGTCCTTGGTACCCAACGTGTGTGATGATAAGCCGGTTAATGGAAACCATTTCTACCAACTGAGACTGTAGTGGAAAACCAAAAAGAGCCAAATTTTCTATGGTGTAAGCCTGTGCATACTTTTCTCGTTCAGGGTGATACCTACGTAATGACAGACCATAAGAAGTTTCGAATGGATGCCCTCCAGTTCTAATTAAACTGAAAAATGAAGGATAGATAACGCCATCATAACCTGCATTTTTAGCCGCCTTAACTATGGCGCGGGAGATTTCATAGGAATGAGACTTAGCTAAAAACAACATATGTATAGCCATATCTAAACTCTCAAACTCTGTCAAACTCTCTTCCAGAACATGAGTCAGATCCAACAACCGCAAGTTTTTAATAGTTTTTAGCGTAGCTACATATATGTCATCATCTACCGAAGCTCGGCATTCATGAATACAAACGTCAAGATCTTGGGAGCCGTACATCACAGATAAATCTGATGAGTCTAAGCGCCCTCTACCTGAAAATTCAATTGGCGGACTATCATATTCCATGGGCTCAGAAGGTTTGTTAGGGCTAATTCTCAAACGGTAAAATTTAGTACCGATAGGGACTATTTTTTCGGGATACTCGTGTATTACTCGTTTGATAATACCGTCTCGTGTGCTTTCGTTTTGTAAATCTTTGAGCGGTTCAACTTCACCGATCATCCATAAACGCGGACCGTAATGGAAAAAACCAATTTGAGCCGCATCTTCTATCAATTTGATGTCCTTCTTTAACCATACCGATGGACTTATATCACTTTTACCATAATGATACTCATTGGTTTGAATTACAGGCGCAGCACCATAATCACAACGAATTGTGGTGCCACTGACAAAGAAACGATAAGCCAAACCTTTAATTAAATCTTTAGTAAGCTTGCTCCCCCCTGAAGTACCACAGTTTGGGCACTTTTCTTGAGATTCATTGCCTACCTTATATGCATCGATTTTTAAGCCTTCATCATTAAAGCAATTGGAACAAAGAAGTATTTCTTCACGAAGAAGGGACTGTTGATTCATATTTTACCTATTTGCCTAACAACTTATTAGCGGCAGCTTTCCCGTTTAGTACAAAACCGAGACGCTCGATTAGTTCGCGTACACTTATGCCAACTTACCATATAGGCATGTAAAATCAGTGAATTAACTTTTATGGTTGCGACCTAAATGGGAGAAAACGGGCGTCCCTTACTAAAAACATGCGCTTTTTTACTATTTACATTGTGCTGTGTATTTATATAGCTGAAATGAATAAGAAAAATTTAGATTTTGTTAGATGAATCGTGCGCTCAGATGGTCGAAATGCTAACTCACTTTTAGGCAAAACCTTGTCAGAACCAACCTCCATACTAACCTTCCCCTTGTTAAGACGAAGGGACTAAGAGCGGAATTGGCGACGGATTTTACCTCAACGGCTATCAAGCAATTAAAAGTCACAGACTGAACGCTTTGGCAGACCAAAATCTCCGAGCAAGAAACTCAACTTTGAATGTTAAATGATTTCGCCTAATCCCCTTAGATAACTGATTTTTTAACCATTGAAAACATCCAAAAATTCACCGTTTCCATACGTCCACGAAAATCCACATCCTAACGCGTCATTCTTTCAACTTAGTCACTTTACAAATCCCGATCTCGCTATACAATCGCGCATCCTCTGACCACTTTTCATCCAGGTATTTATCTATGAGTCCAACACGTTTTGGTAACGTGATGGCGGCTGTTGCCTTCCTGTTGTGGGGCGCAATGCCGCTCTATTACCAATTTTTGCCCAACGCAGCCATGGATGAGCTGTTGGCACTTCGTATTCTCGCGTCGTTGCCATTTTTGCTTTTGGTGCTTCAACTGCGCAAAGCCAAGTCGCCGAACTGGGCAGCGCTGATTGCCGACAAGCGTTCGTTTCTCTTTGCGGGCATTGCCTCTGTCATGATGTGTGTGTCGTGGAGTGCCTTTACATGGGCGATGACCAACGATCGCGTGTTGGATGCAAGCCTTGGCTATTTCATTAACCCACTTCTGGTGATTGCACTGGGTGTGGTGGCGTTTAATGAAAAGCTCTCTTTGGGGCAGAAAGCCGCTGTGGTTTTCGGCACCTTGGGGTTGAGCTATCAAATCTGGCAATACGGTGAGCTACCTGTTGCTGCATTGCTGATGGCAGTGGGTTTTGCGCTGTATGGCTGGTGTAAGCGTCATGTGAAGTATGATGCGATTTCAAGCCTGTTGGTGGAAACCATTGTGCTTCTGCCGATTGCGGCAATCTACATGGCGTACAAGATGGGCTCAGGCACCAGTGTGGCGGTATCCGGCGATATCTCTACTCTGCTGCTTTACCTTGGCGCTGCGCCAGTGACTTTGTTGCCGCTGTTCTTCTTCTCTGAAGCGGTGAAGTATGCGCAAATGTCGATGATTGGCTTTATGCAGTACATTGAACCTTCATTGCAGTTTGTTCTGGCTGTCGCAGTATTTGGTGAGACATTTGATAACGTGAAAACGGTGAGCTTTGGTCTGATTTGGCTGGGCTTGGCGATCAGCATTATCGAAAGTCTGGTGAAGGTAAAACCCAAGCCGGACTTACCGCAGCACTAGGGGCTGTTGGCCTTGGGCAGATTGGCTTTCTAGTAAAGCTTTGCGTTAGAAAAAGTTAAGGGGGCGTTATGCCCCCTTTTTGATCAAATCACATATCGTCCGGCACGCACTTATCCAGTTGCTCCGCGGTGAGTCCCGTCATCTTGGGTACTTTTTCCGTCAGGCAGACAGAGATGTCGTCAAAACTCTTAATCTCGTCGTAGCACTTGAACAGTACTTCTTCGTACCCTTGTTTTAGTTCACCCTCAGATTTACCCGAGCATTTAGCAATAGAACCCAGAATTCCGCCTGCTTCGAGCATCATCACTGTGCTGTTCACGAATTCTTCTTTTTGTGCTTGAGTCAATTCCAGCGCGAATGATGAAGGTGCAAAGCTGGTCAAAAACAGAGAACAAGACACCAAGGCGCATTTTGCATTTTTTGCCATATCAGCCATACCAAATCCTTTGAGAACAAGCTCATGTCGAGTTGATTTATCCAACACTTAATGTCGTAGTTTAAGGCAAGCATTCCATTGCCTTTCTCCCTTTTTTAAGAAGGAAAGGCATAGGATTTCAAATGATAAAGCGGAGGAAATTCGAGAGCTGAACCCAGATCAGGTTCAGTCGCGGCTATATTTTTTTCTTATTCGAATCTGTTCTTTATTCATGATTCTGAGTTCGACCCCATGATGGAGTTTGATGACCAACTCATCCTCCTCCCTTCTCAGTGGTTTACCCTGGATTTCTATCTCGCCACCATCGTCAAATTGAATAACGCCCGCAATCACTTCCCCATCAACAATCTGGGTATCCGCTTTGACTTCAATGCGGATACCCTGCTCTGAAATCTCACTCACACGGAATGATTCCCCATCCCACAGGAAAGTAGGCATTTCAGGCTCGTTATATCTCAGCCTAAAGAAATTGCGGTGCTGTTCTTCTTGTTCTTCGTCTTTTTCCATCGGCGCGCTGACTCCCGATTGCCGGACTCCTATCTTTTATATTAGGGGCTGTTGACCTTTGGTGGTTAAATTTTGTTCTAGCCATAAGCGTTTTAGGCGCGGC
>NZ_LASY01000033.1:0-36596 GCF_000973155.1 Grimontia sp. AD028
GCGCCTAAAACGCTTATAGCAAGAACAAAATTTAACCACCAAAGGTCAACAGCCCCTGGTTTTGATATTTTTTGCCTTGTTTTTAGTTGAGTTCTTGTACGTTCCACATAGAATTTACGGGTCGCAATGCTGCGACTGAAATGGAGAAAACCATGAACGTTATCGACCAGCCTCCGAGTTGCAAGGGAAGCCTGTAATCCCAGACGGTAACATTCGTGATCATTTCGCGTTTCAACCGTCCGGTTGGAATGCTCCGCTTTAAAGCTCCTTTATATTCCCTGTGCTTCCCGAAAATTCTGAGTGAGAAAACTGACTGCATTCGTATGTCGTTAAAAGGCTTCTGCACTTTTTCGTATGAAATCAGTCGCTTTTCTTTGGTCGTTACACCTAGCCAATCGGGAGGTTCGCTATGGCGGTAATGAACGCTACTTCGCTGGGAAACCAGCCAACTGCTTTTGCTGCGAGAGAAATTGAAGCAGCAAGAAGCGCATTTTTATTTCATGAAAACAATGAGCGTGTTCGCTTACTCTCTGTGATGCCTGTTAGTGAGGCGATTGCAGTATTAAATCAGTGCCCGGTGGCATTGGTTCGACGGCTGCTTGATGACTTGGCTGAAACTGGGGAGGTAGTGCGTGTGAGGCAAATTGCCACTGGACTTGGGCTTATCAGCTCAGAAGCAGAGCCTGATGGCAACTACTTGACTAACTCGGTATTGAGCCATGTCCGTCAACGGATTGGTTGGATTGTGGGACTAGCCCTGCTTGGTATCGTTTCGGGACTTATCATCTCGCATTACGAAGATACTTTGAGCCAGTTGGTGTTGCTGGCTATCTATATGCCAGTCATTGCAGCCGCAGGCGGTAATGCAGGTTCACAAGCCGCGACACTGGTGGTCAGGGCGTTGGCGATGAATGAAGTCAGACCGGGGCAGTGGCTTCTGGTGATGTGGAAAGAAGTGAGGATCGCGGCGATCATCGCGATCGCACTGGCGACCGTCATCATGGCGAGGGTGATGTTATTCAGTGATGACAGTGCGCTGCCAGCAGGCATGACCTTAATTGATATCGCCATAGCCATAGGCCTGGCATTGAGCATTCAAGTAACAATTTCGACCACCCTTGGTGGAGTGCTGCCTTTGGTGGCAAGAAAGCTCAAGCTTGACCCTGCTGTGTTGGTTAGCCCTGTATTGGCATCAGTGGTCGATATCAGTGGAATGGCTATTTACTTCGTCACTGTTAACGCATGGTTAGGCTTGACGTAAGAAGTGCCTGATAAAGTTCCCGTTCAAATTGGGTGATCGGGCTGGCGACATTGGCTGGCCTGTCATCCGATTTGGGGATGTGATAGTTCGTCACTAATTGCACGACCAAGATATCTTTACCTTGCTCGTTTTTAAGCACGCCAGCGAGATTATAGCTTCCGTAGAGCGAGCCTGTTTTTGCTGAGAGTCTTTGCTTTAAGGGAGCATGGCGTACGCTGGAGCGGTATTTCAGCGTGCCATCGACGCCTGAAACAGGCAGCATGGAAAGCACGCCGAGACTCGGGTTTTCATAAACGTAATGCATGACGTTCATCAGCTGAGAAGCCGTCATGCGGTTGTTACGTGACAAACCAGAACCATCAACTATCACTGCATGGGTTAAATCCAGCCCAGCTTTTTCCTGCAAAATCGCTTTCACCGCTGCAGCGCCGTTTGCAAAAGTACCGGGTTGACCGTAATAACGGTGCCCCATGGTTTTTAAAAGGTTGTCGGCCAACAAGTTATCAGAGCGCTTCAGCATGACCTTTAGGAGTGCATCCCGCGGATCCGATGTATGTCTTGCTAGCAATGTGCGGTCGCCCTTGGCTGCGCCCTGTCGAATCTTTCCATCCAATTTGATAGCGGCACTTTTGAGCTCTGAAGCCAACACATCTTCGACATATTTCTGTGGATTCTGAATCGCAAACTTTAGAGGGAGCGGATTCGCACGGTGTTGTAAGCACCCGCTTAGTAAATACTGGTTGTTGTTGTCGTAATGAAGCTCTAAATCACACAGATTGGCTTCCTGCTCGCTTTTGGTCACGGCGAGCGCGTCAGTGTTGACTTGTACAGGCTGGTGTTCAGGAACAAAGACACGGGTGAGTTTTTGATTTTTTTCACTGTATATCGAGCCTTGAACACAGTTTCGTTCCAATGCAACTGCGCTGGAAGGGGCGCTATAACAAACGCCCAGGATATCCCACGGCCATCCTACTGCTCTCTCGTAGCCTGCAAACACAGTCCCATCCAGCCAAACATCGCCTCTGATTCGCTTCACGCCTTTGGCTTTAAGGGCGCTAACCATAAGCTGGAGGTCTTTTCGCGTTAAAGTAGGATCACCCGAAAAGGTAAATACGATGTCATTGCCAGCCTGTTCAACTTTGGTTTCAAAGGCAAAGTCTTTAGGAAGATAGAGGCTAGCTGCAAGGGCAGTGACCACCTTCTGGGTACTGGCTGGTGGTAGAAGAATGTCGTCGCCGACTGACACAATCTCAGAGCCAGAATTTGCATCATGGACAGAGAGTGCCAATTGGCTTCCTGCGGGGAGCATTGCCTGAATTTTATTGAGCGAGACGGCGTGAGTTGAGAAAGAAAGCGAGATGAAAAATAGCAGAGTAAGAAGGCGCACCATGAATTCTCCGGCAAAGAAGGCAGATCCAGTATGGTACAAAAAACGCCTACACGTAGGTAGGCGTTTTGATATTCAATATTAAGTCTTTAACTTAACAGAGAATTAGAAGTCGTAACGCAGGCCGAATACCAGCTCGTCTTCTGCATCAATGTTTTTAACAACATCGTTCTTGTCTAGCAGATTGAAGTTGTAAGAAACGTAGGTACGGAAGTTGTCGTTGAAGTAGTGAGTCGCGTCAATTGCGATTGCTTCAACGTTAAGGGCCTTAACAGTGTTACCTGATTTCTCGCCTTCAGCGTTGTTGTAAGTCGTGGTGAACTTGGTGTTACCCATTTTGTAAGCAGCTGCCAGTTCGTAACCTGTCAGGTCGATTTTTTGACCTTTAGTTGCAATAACATTGTCACGTGAGTCAGTCGCGTAACCAGTTTGCTCACCATCTTTGTACAGCGCTGCAACGTAGATGTTGTTGATTGAGTAAGAGATAGCTGCTTCGATTTGGCTTTCTTCTGCTGATGTCAGAGTGTCTTTACCCTGAGCTGCATAACCCAGACCCATTGCCAGGCCGTTCTCCATTGCGTAAACCGCACCCAGAGAGTAACCACCGTCAATGATTGCGTCGCTTTCACCAACATAGTTTGCTTTCAGGGTCAGGCCACCAAACTCACCAACATATGCAATGTTGTTGTCTGTACGGTCAGCAACGTCAATTTTAGAGCTCGCACCAGCGCCGTGGTAAGACATGATATCAGTGAAGTCTGTGATCATGCCCAGAGAGCCGTCGTTCAGACCGTAAGTTACCAGGCCGTACTCAGTGCCGATACCAGCGTAGATGTAGCGGTTTTCATCTTTAGATTCGTTAGATTTGAACTCACGCTCGAAGAAACCAACACCGTATGCACCTTCAGCGATTTGGGTAGTACCCAGAACGTTGATACGTACGCGGCTGTTGTCAGTCATGTCGCCATCTTTGATAGCTGCACGAGCTTCAGCGCGACCGCCGATAGCCATAGAAGAAGTGCCGTCGTTAAAAATTTCAGCAGCAGATACAGAAGTAGAAGCAACAGCAGCTACAGCAAGAGCAATCAACTTTTTGTTCATTACGTTGTCCTTTATATGAATTTGATTTTCGTGACGTTATCTCCAAACGTCACGATGCCTTGTTTGTAACCGCTCCCGATTTGGGACTGTTAGTAAAACAATCAAAAAACAAATAGAAAACACTGTTTTTTATGTGGGTGAGGATTAGTAATGCCTTTAATAACAGCTGTTTATGACTTCCTTGCAAAGTTCATTGGGTGCTAGGTGATTTAGAATTTTTTATATTTAATTGCGAACTAAATCTCTAAGGTATTGGTTTGATATGTGACATGCATTTGAGAATCACACTCTAAAGTATGTTTTGGGTTTTCCGCTCGCGATTTTGGGAAGCTAGGCTTTCAAATCGTTGGTGACCTGAACAGATAACTTGTTTACACTGAGATGAAAGTAATTCGTTGGCTGCGCTCAAACTCTGTCTGGGCGTGGCTTTGTTTTTGCCAAAACATATGGTTTTGGTCACAGAGGTAATGTCATTTATGGATAAAGTACCAATGACTGTGCGTGGCGAACAGCAATTGAGAGAAGAGCTGGATCGCCTGTTGAAACGCCGTCCGCTTATTACTCAAGCGATTGCAGAAGCTCGCGAACTTGGTGACCTGAAAGAGAATGCGGAGTACCATGCTGCTCGCGAAGAGCAAGGCATTTGTGAAGCACAAATCCGTGATATCGAGTACAAGCTTTCTGTCGCTCAGGTGATCGACATTGCGAAAATGCCAAATAACGGCAAAGTCATCTTCGGTTCAACCGTAACGCTAATTGACTGTAACACTGACGACGAGGTGACTTACCAAATCGTGGGTGATGACGAGGCGGACATCAAACAGAACCTGATTTCCATTAACTCGCCAATCGCACGTGGTCTTATCGGAAAAGAAGAAGGCGACGAAGTGTCTATCACTGTGCCTGGCGGTGTGAAAGAGTTTGAGATCGACAGCGTCCAATACGTGTGATGATTAGGTGCTTGCGAACAATAAAAATGTTAGTGATTGTTACAAGCACCAGATGCAAAAAAGGCCGCTAAGCGGCCTTTTTTATTTGCGTGGCAATTCGATCTTGCGCTCTTCGCTTTGACGGTACAGAACCAGAACTTTACCGATAACCTGTACTTTCTCTGCTTTAGTTTCACGAACGATTGCGTCTACAATCAGGTTCTTAGTGTCGCGATCTTCTGATGCCACTTTCACCTTGATCAATTCGTGATGATCGAGAGCGATTTCAATCTCAGCAAGCACGGCTTCTGTCAGGCCATTCGCACCCATGAGTACAACCGGCTTCAGGTTGTGTGCAAGACCTTTCAGATACTGTTTTTGTTTTGTGCTTAGATTCATTGATGACTCGATTTATTGTTTTATCGGGGTTGAAAACGTGACATTCTACCGCCATCTCTATCCAAACTGAACAAATATCCCCCTGAATCGACCGCAAGAAATTTGTGGCAGTATTGTGGGCTAGGTAAAACATGAGCAAAAAGAAACACTCAGCGAGCTCTGGTCGCTGGTTGAAAGAACATTTTGATGATAAATATGTTCAAGAGGCCCAGAAAAAAGGCTTTCGTTCCCGAGCCATTTTTAAGCTCGATGAAATCCAGGGTAAGGATAAACTGCTAAAACCGGGCATGACGATTGTGGATTTGGGTGCCGCTCCTGGCGGTTGGTCTCAATACGCAGTAGAGCAAGTCGGTGATAGTGGACAGGTGATTGCCTGTGATATTCTGCCTATGGACTCGCTTCCAGGCGTGGCCTTCTTGCAAGGTGATTTCCGCGAAGAAGCGGTGCTGAATGCGTTACTTGACCGTATCCAACCGGACATGGTGGATGTGGTGATGTCAGACATGGCACCTAACATGAGCGGTAATTTAGCGTCTGACCAACCACGAGCCATGTATCTTGTCGAGCTTGCATTGGATATGTGTCGTGAAGTCTTGGCACCGAATGGCTCATTTATTGTTAAGGTTTTCCAAGGTGAAGGCTTTGATCAGTACTTGGCCGAAGTGCGTAAGATGTTTAAAGCGGTGAAAATCCGCAAACCTGATTCCTCCCGTGCGCGCTCGCGTGAGGTCTACATTGTGGCTACAGGGTACAAACTGTAGTACTCTACCATTATTAATATAGTTTTTGCGGGGCTAACACCTTGAGTGACATGGCAAAAAACTTGATTTTATGGCTGGTTATCGCTGTTGTATTGATGTCTGTGTTCCAAAGTTTTGGACCGGGCGACAGTGCTGGCCGTCAAGTCGACTACACAACGTTCGTCCAAGAGATAGGACAGGATAAAATACAGGATGTACAGTTCGATAATCGCGAACTGAAAGTGACACGTCGTGATGGCACTGGCTATGTCACGTATATGCCTGTACTTCAAGATCCTAAGCTTCTTGACGATCTGATCAACGCGAAAGTTCAGGTGCGTGGTACACCACCTGAAGAACCAAGCATTCTGGCGTCTATCTTCATCTCTTGGTTCCCAATGCTGCTACTTATCGGTGTGTGGATTTTCTTCATGCGCCAGATGCAAGGCGGCGGTGGCAAAGGTGCGATGTCTTTTGGTAAATCAAAAGCGCGCATGATGAGCGAAGAGCAAATCAAAACGACTTTCGCAGACGTTGCTGGTTGTGACGAAGCAAAAGAAGACGTCAAAGAGCTGGTTGATTACCTGCGCGACCCAAGCCGTTTCCAGAAGCTGGGCGGTAAAATTCCGACCGGTGTCCTGATGGTTGGTCCTCCAGGTACCGGTAAAACTTTGCTGGCAAAAGCTATTGCCGGTGAGGCAAAAGTACCTTTCTTCACCATTTCTGGTTCTGACTTCGTTGAAATGTTCGTGGGTGTGGGTGCATCGCGTGTACGTGACATGTTCGAACAAGCGAAGAAGGCATCACCATGTATCATCTTCATTGATGAGATTGACGCGGTTGGCCGTCAGCGTGGTGCTGGTTTGGGCGGTGGTCACGATGAGCGTGAGCAAACACTGAACCAAATGCTGGTTGAAATGGATGGCTTTGAAGGTAATGAAGGCATCATTGTTATTGCAGCAACTAACCGCCCAGACGTTCTTGACCCAGCACTGTTGCGTCCTGGCCGTTTCGACCGCCAAGTTGTTGTTGGTCTGCCAGATGTTCGTGGTCGTGAGCAGATCCTGAAAGTTCACATGCGTAAAGTGCCATTGGGCAGTGATGTTGAAGCATCACTGATTGCTCGTGGTACCCCAGGCTTCTCGGGTGCGGATCTGGCTAACCTTGTCAACGAAGCAGCACTGTTTGCTGCGCGTGGTAACAAGCGCGTTGTTTCAATGGTTGAGTTTGAACTGGCGAAAGACAAAATCATGATGGGCGCAGAGCGCAAGTCTATGGTGATGTCTGAAGAGATCAAAGAATCAACGGCATACCACGAAGCTGGCCACGCTGTTGTTGGTCGCCTTGTGCCAGAGCATGATCCTGTGTACAAGGTCTCTATCATCCCACGTGGACGTGCCCTGGGTGTAACCATGTATCTGCCAGAGCAAGACCGTGTCAGTATGTCCCGTCAACACTTGGAGTCGATGATTTCAAGCCTGTACGGTGGCCGACTGGCTGAAGAGCTCATTTACGGTGTAGACAAAGTGTCTACCGGTGCATCTAACGACATCGAGCGAGCGACAGATATCGCCCGTAAGATGGTGACTCAATGGGGCTTCTCTGAGAAATTAGGTCCACTGCTATACGCAGAAGACGAAGGTGAAGTGTTCCTAGGTCGCTCAGTGACACAGAGCAAGCACATGTCTGATGAGACAGCTCGTCTTATCGATGGTGAAATTCGTGAACTGATTGACCGCAACTACTTGCGTGCGCGTAAGATCATCGAAGAAAACATGGACATCATGCATGCCATGAAAGATGCGTTGATGAAGTACGAAACTATTGATGCGGCGCAAATTGATGACCTGATGGCGCGTCGCCCAGTGCGAGAGCCAGCGGGCTGGTCAGCTGACGACAGTTCAGACAATACACCGACCAAGCCAAGTGCTGAAGCGAAAGCATCTGACGTTCCTCCTTCCTCTGATGATGTCGAGTCTGGCAATAAGTCAGTCGACCCAGACGGCAAGTCGGAAGCGTAATTGGTGACTCATACCGACAAAACCCCGGGATAACTCGGGGTTTTTCTTTTATCCGTAGAAAATTATCTTCCCGAACAAAGCCTTCATATGAAACTCGTCAGCAAAAACAAAACTCTCGATCTGTCTACACCACAGGTAATGGGGATTCTTAATGTGACACCGGATTCGTTTTCTGACGGTGGAAAATTCAATCGACTGGATACAGCGCTAAAGCATGCAGACGCCATGTTGAAAGCGGGTGCGACCATACTCGATATCGGCGGCGAATCGACCCGCCCTGGTGCCGCAGACGTTTCCTTGGAAGACGAGTTGGAACGTGTGATTCCTGCTATTGAAGCCATTCGTTCTCGCTTTGACTGCTGGATATCCATTGATACCAGCAAAGCGGCCGTCATGCGTGAAGCCGTAGTGTCTGGTGCCGATATCATCAACGACGTCCGTGCACTTCAAGAGCCGCTTGCTTTGGAAGAGGCTGCAAAAGCCAACGTGCCAGTTTGTTTGATGCACATGCAGGGGCAACCGCGCACCATGCAAACCAACCCTACCTATGATGATCTGCTGGGCGATATTTTTACCTTCTTTGAAGATCGTATTTCGGCCTGCGAACATGTTGGGATCGAGCGGGAAAAAATTATTCTCGACCCTGGATTTGGCTTCGGGAAAACACTGACACATAACTACCAGCTACTAGCAAAGCTGGAAGACTTTCATCAATTTGGCCTGCCAGTTCTGGCGGGAATGTCACGAAAGTCTATGATTTTTAAATTATTAGAAAAATCCCCGACCGAGATTCTCGGGGGGAGCTTAGCTTGCGCCACCATAGCTGCGATGAAAGGGGCTCAAATCATCCGCGTTCATGACGTGGCTGAAACCTCTGATGTCGTCCGTGTTGTGAATGCAATGCGAGAAGCAGCTGGTTTATTTGGAGATACACAATGACAGAACGTAAGTACTTCGGCACTGATGGTGTCCGCGGTAAGGTGGGTCAATTCCCAATCACGCCTGACTTTATCCTGAAGCTCGGTTGGGCGGCAGGTCGCGTACTGAGTCAGCAGGGCACTAAGAAAGTATTGATAGGCAAAGATACCCGTATTTCTGGTTACATGCTGGAATCGGCACTCGAAGCTGGTCTTTCAGCAGCAGGTCTACAGGCTGCTTTTACTGGCCCAATGCCAACCCCTGCTATCGCTTACCTCACGCAAACGTTCCGCGCTGAAGCGGGGATTGTGATTTCAGCTTCACACAACCCTTACTATGATAACGGCATCAAGTTCTTTTCATCAGAAGGAACTAAGTTGCCCGATGCTATCGAGCATGCGATTGAAGCAGAGCTTGAAAAGCCACTGACCTGTGTCGAGTCGGCGCAGTTGGGTAAGGCGAAACGTATTGTCGATGCAGCAGGGCGCTATATCGAATTCTGTAAAGGCACTTTCCCTTCTGAAATGAACCTGAAGGGCATGAAGATAGTTATTGACTGTGCCCACGGTGCGACCTATCACATTGCACCCTCCGTGTTTAAGGAGTTAGGTGCTGATGTTGTCGCGATGGGTGTTGAGCCAAACGGTACCAACATCAACGATGAGGTAGGTGCAACTGATGTACGTGCGCTTCAGGCTCGTGTAGTCGAAGAACAAGCTATGCTGGGTATCGCCTTCGATGGTGACGGTGACCGAGTCATCATGGTTGACCATGAGGGTAACAAAGTTGATGGTGATCAGATCGCTTATATCATCGCCCGAGAGTCACTGCGCCGTGGTGAACTGAAAGGCGGGGTAGTGGGTACGTTGATGACCAACATGGGCATGGAAGTGGCGCTGAAAAACCTTGGTATTCCATTTACCCGAGCCAAAGTGGGCGATCGCTATGTGATGGAAAAGCTGTTGGAAAACGGCTGGACGATCGGTGCGGAAAACTCAGGTCATGTCATTTTGCTGGATAAAGTGACGACCGGTGATGCGATTGTGGCTGCGTTGCAAGTACTGGCAAGTATTGTCGGTACGGGCATGTCGCTGAAAGAGCTGTGCGATGGCATGAGCATGTTCCCACAAGTACTAGAAAACGTGCGTTTTAGTGGTGACAGCGATCCTCTGGAGTCCGACGCCGTGCTGTCAGCGAAAGCGTCTGTAGAAGCCAAACTTGGCGAGACTGGTCGCGTGTTGTTGCGTAAGTCTGGCACTGAACCGCTGATCCGCGTTATGGTGGAAGGCGAAAATGCGGAAGACGTAAAAGCCTACGCATTAGAAATTGCAGACGCAGTGAAAGCAAACTGCTAATTTCAAAGTCCTTACAAGGATGGTGATGGGGCGGGAGTGTCCGGTTGGTTACAAGATGTGCAAACGAAATGAAAAGTGCTGTTTTTTTGCATTTTTCACTTGTTTCACCTGCTGGCATTCGTTAGTATTCTCCCGCTCCCAATGATGGGAGTTGCGCTGGTGAACTTGAAATGGTCATCTGGCTCAACAATTTGGAACATAGGTGGAACCCATGTACGAAATTCTACTTGTGATTTATCTGTTGGCCGCACTTGCTGTTATTGGCCTGGTTCTGGTTCAACAAGGTAAAGGCGCAGATATGGGAGCCTCATTTGGGGCTGGGGCATCAAACACTGTGTTTGGCTCTGGCGGCTCTGGAAACTTCCTCACCCGAATGACCGCGATCTTCGCGACGATATTTTTTATTCTCAGCCTAGTGCTAGGTAATCTGACTGCAAAGCAGACCAATGCTGGCGGAGAATATGATGACTTGAGTGTTCCAGTGGAACAGATCCAGTCAGGTGATGTGCCAGCTGCTGGTAACAACAGCGACATCCCGAATTAATACCTTTCGCTGAGGTGGTGGAATTGGTAGACACGCTGTCTTGAGGGGGCAGTGCCTTAACAGGCGTGCGGGTTCAAGTCCCGCTCTCAGCACCAATTTAAAAGTCCTGAATAAGGCCATCGTACTTGAATTAGTACATGAGGCGACGATATAATGTGCGCCGTTCGGACGCGGGGTGGAGCAGCTTGGTAGCTCGTCGGGCTCATAACCCGAAGGTCGTCGGTTCAAATCCGGCCCCCGCAACCACTTTGAGGTGATTGTTTATAGAGACCAAAACAGTCACTGGTCATGAGAAATCATGACATCAGGGTCCAGTTACATTAAACCCCGACATTCGGGGTTTTTTGTTATCTGAAGATGACCATTCGGATGGATAACTGGGCTTTTAGGCCCTTTTTTTATTTCTGGGGTTTGTATGACCGGACTAGAGAAACAGCTTCACGCCTTGCTTGAAGCGCCTGTAGAGGCATTAGATTACGAACTGGTCGGGCTCGAGTTTGTTCGTGCGGGACAACACTCCACCCTTCGTATCTATATTGATCACGAAAACGGCATCACAGTTGAAGACTGTGCTGAAGTTAGCCGCCAGGTTAGCGCAGTAATGGACGTCGAAGATCCAATTACTGTGGCTTACAACCTGGAAGTGTCGTCTCCTGGCTTGGAGCGACCACTGTTTAAAGCAGAACATTATCAGCGCTTTGTTGGCCACGAAGTGAACATTGTGCTGAAGATGGCCATGCAGAACCGCCGCAAGTGGAAAGGTGAAATTCTTTCTGTCGAAGGCGAAACCGTCACCATCAAGGTCGATGGCAACGAAGAAGCGTTCGCCCTGAGCAATATCGCCAAGGCCAACCTGGTTCCTTCATTTTAAGGTTAAATGAGGCATTAGTTCATGAACAAAGAAATCTTGGCTGTCGTAGAAGCGGTATCCAACGAAAAAGCAGTTCCACGTGAGCGCATTTTTGAAGCACTGGAAACGGCGCTGGCTACAGCTACAAAGAAAAAATACGAAGCTGACATCGATGTACGTGTTGCTATCGATCGTAAAACTGGTGAGTTTGACACCTTCCGCCGCTGGTTGGTGGTAGAAGAAGTGGCGCTGCCAACGCGTGAAATTACGTTGGAAGCGGCACAATTTGAAGATGAGACACTGGATCTGGGCGGTTTTGTTGAAGACGAAATCGAATCAGTGACGTTCGACCGCATCACGACCCAAACTGCTAAGCAAGTGATCGTGCAGAAAGTACGTGAAGCAGAGCGTGCACAAGTGGTTGAGCAGTTCATGGACAACGAAGGTGAGCTGATCACCGGTGTCGTTAAGAAAGTAAACCGCGATGTGATTATCGTTGACCTGGGTAACAACGCAGAAGCGGCAATCCAGCGTGACGATCAACTGCCACGTGAAAACTTCCGCCCAGGCGACCGCGTTCGTGGTTTGCTGTATGCTGTACGCCCAGAAGCGCGTGGTTTCCAGCTTTTCATGACCCGTTCAAAGCCAGAAATGCTGATCGAACTGTTCCGCATTGAAGTGCCAGAAATCGGCGAAGAGATGATCGAAGTGATGGGCGCGGCTCGTGACCCGGGCTCTCGTGCAAAAATCGCGGTAAAAACCAACGACAAGCGTATCGACCCAGTAGGTGCGTGTGTGGGTATGCGTGGTGCGCGTGTTCAGGCAGTATCTGGTGAGTTGGGCGGCGAGCGTATCGACATCGTGCTGTGGGACGACAACCCAGCGCAATTCGTTATCAACGCAATGGCACCAGCAGACGTTGCTTCCATCATCGTGGATGAAGACACCCACACGATGGATATCGCTGTTGAAGCTGACAACCTGGCACAGGCTATCGGCCGTAACGGTCAAAACGTACGTTTGGCGTCTCAGCTGACAGGCTGGGAATTGAACGTAATGACCGTGGAAGATCTTCAGAAGAAACACCAGGAAGAAGCTGGTCAGTCTATCGAACTGTTCAGCAAACATCTGGACATCGATGAAGACTTCGCTGCAGTGCTGGTTGAAGAAGGCTTCACGACGCTGGAAGAAGTGGCTTACGTACCAGCAGCAGAGCTTCTGGAAATCAATGGTCTGGATGAAAACACCGTTGATGAATTGCGTAACCGTGCGAAAGAAGCACTGACCACTATTGCGTTGGCAAAAGAAGAAATCCTTGATGGTGCAGAGCCAGCAGAAGACTTGCTTGGTCTGGAAGGTTTGGAGCGTGAAATGGCGTTCCGCCTGGCGTCGAAAGGCGTTTGCACTCTGGAAGATCTGGCTGACCAAGGCACAGATGATCTTCTGGATATCGAGGGAATGGATGAAGTTAAAGCGGGCGAGCTGATTATGGCTGCGCGCAATATTTGCTGGTTCAGCGACGAAGCTTAAGCGCAGCAAAGGAGGAGCAGAATGTCAGAGGTTACAGTTAAAGCACTGGCGAGCGAAATTGACACGCCGGTAGAACGTTTGCTGAAGCAATTTCAAGATGCAGGCATTCAGAAATCGGCAGACGACAATGTAAGCCAAGATGAGAAACAAACCTTACTGTCTCACCTTAAGCGTGAGCATGGTGATGATGGTAGCGCTCCAACTCGACTGACGTTACAGCGCAAAAAACGCAGCACATTGAGTGTTTCAGGTGCTGGCGGAAAGAGTAAGGATGTTCAGGTAGAAGTGCGCAAAAAGCGCACCTACGTGAAGCGCAGTGAACTGGAAGAACAGCGTGTGGCTCAGGAAGCTGCACAACGTGAAGCTGAAGAAGCAGCACAACGCGAAGCCGAGGAAAAGGCACGTCGTGAAGCTGAAGAAGCAGCGAAACGTGAAGCTGAAGAGAAAGCAAAACGTGAGGCTGAAGAGAAGGCCAAGCGCGAAGCAGAAGAAAAAGCACGTATTGCGGCTGAGAAAGCAAAAGCTTCGAACGAAACTGCGGAAGAAACTGCAGCTCGTGAAGCAGCTGAGGCGCAAGCAAAGAAAGAAGCTGATGAACTCAAGCGTCGCCAGGAAGAGGAAGCCAAGCGTAAAGCTGAAGAAGAAAGTCAGCGCCAGCTAGAAGAGGCACGCAAAATGGCAGAATTGAACGAAGAGCGCTGGAGTCAACAAGACGCAGCTGCTGTTGAAGTAATGGAAACAGCTGATCACCACACCACGACGTCGAAATACGCACGTGAAGCAGAAGATGAGGCAGATCGCCGTCAAGAAGCTGCACCACGTCGTCGTAAGAAGAAAAAATCAGCACAAGAGAAAGATGACTCTTCATCTTCTCGTCCACGCGGTGGTAAGGGTGGCAAGATCAAAGGCCGTATGGCTAAGCCAACCTCAATGCAGCACGGCTTCCAGAAGCCTGCTCAGAAAGTTACCCGTGATGTAGAAATCGGCGAAACCATCACTGTTGCTGAACTGGCAAACAAGATGGCGGTTAAAGCGACGGAAGTGATCAAGGCCATGATGAAGATGGGTGCAATGGCAACCATCAACCAGGTTATCGATCAGGAAACCGCTCAGCTGGTAGCTGAAGAAATGGGCCACAAGGTTGTTCTTCGCAAAGAAAACGAGCTGGAAGAAGCAGTACTGTCAGATCGTGATGGTGATGCGGTTCGTGAACCACGCGCGCCAGTTGTTACTATCATGGGTCACGTTGACCACGGTAAGACGTCGCTGCTGGACTACATCCGTAAAGCGCACGTTGCATCGGGCGAAGCGGGTGGTATTACCCAGCACATTGGTGCATACCACGTTGAAACCGACAATGGCATGATCACCTTCCTGGATACTCCTGGACACGCAGCGTTTACGTCTATGCGTGCTCGTGGTGCGAAAGCAACGGACATCGTTGTTCTTGTTGTTGCTGCAGACGATGGTGTAATGCCACAGACTATCGAGGCAATCCAGCACGCGAAAGCGGCTGAAGTTCCTCTGATTGTTGCAGTGAACAAGATCGATAAAGAAGCGGCTAACCCAGATCAAGTGAAGAATGAGCTGGCACAGCACAACGTTATCCCGGAAGACTGGGGCGGCGAGAACATGTTTGTTCACGTTTCTGCGAAGCAAGGTCTGAACATTGATGCGCTGCTGGAAGCTATCCTGCTGCAATCAGAAGTTCTGGAACTTGAAGCAGTACGTGACGGCATGGCGAGTGGTGTGGTTGTTGAATCACGTCTGGATAAAGGCCGTGGTCCAGTAGCAACTGTTCTGGTTCAGGAAGGTACGCTGAAGCGTGGCGATATCGTTCTGTGTGGCCTGGAATATGGCCGTGTTCGTGCGATGCGCGATGAGAACGGTAAAGAGATTGAAGAAGCAGGTCCTTCTATCCCTGTGGAGATCCTGGGTCTGTCAGGTGTTCCTCAAGCGGGTGACGAAGCGACTGTTGTACGTGACGAGCGTAAAGCACGTGAAGTTGCACTGTACCGCCAAGGCAAGTTCCGCGATGTGAAACTGGCTCGCCAGCAGAAAGCGAAGCTGGAGAACATGTTCTCTAACATGGCTGAAGGCGAAGTGTCTGAACTGAACATCGTTCTGAAAGCAGACGTACAAGGTTCGGTTGAAGCGATTGCTGACTCACTGGTGAAGCTGTCTACTGACGAAGTGAAAGTGAAGATTGTTGGCTCTGGTGTGGGCGCAATCACTGAAACTGACGCAGTACTTGCAGCAGCATCGAACGCGATTCTGGTTGGCTTTAACGTACGTGCTGATGCATCTGCACGTAAGACCATCGACGCTGAAAGCCTGGATCTTCGTTACTACTCAGTGATTTACGCACTGATCGACGAAGTGAAACAAGCGATGAGCGGCATGCTGGCACCTGAGTTCAAACAAGAAATCATGGGTCTGGCAGAAGTACGTGACGTGTTTAAGTCACCGAAACTGGGCGCAATTGCAGGCTGTATGGTTACTGAAGGTACCATCAAGCGTAACAACCCAATCCGCGTACTGCGCGATAACGTGGTTATCTACGAAGGTGAACTTGAGTCACTGCGTCGCTTTAAAGACGATGTACAAGAAGTGGCGAAAGGTTACGAGTGTGGTATCGGCGTTAAGAACTACAACGATGTACGTGTAGGCGACCAAATCGAAGTATTCGAAATCGTCGAAGTGAAACGTACTATCGAATAATAACCGACTGTAACAGGTTGTTTATAAACACCATGGGGGGAAGTGCTCAGCGCTTTCCCCCCATTTCTTATGAGAGAAGAGCGTTATGGCAAAAGAATTTAGCCGCACTCAACGCGTGTCGCAGCAGCTGCAAAAAGAAATTGCCCTGATCCTGCAACGCGAAATTAAAGACCCACGCATTGGTATGGTCACAGTTTCCGGCGTAGAAGTGTCACGTGATCTGGCTTACGCAAAAGTATTCGTGACTTTCCTGACTATGGGTGAGCAAACCCCACAAGGTGGTCTTGAAGCGCTTCAAGAAGCAACTGGCTACATCCGAAGCCTGCTGGGCAAAGCTATCCGTCTGCGTGTCACTCCTGAAATTACTTTCTTCTTTGATGAATCACTGACAGAAGGTATGCGTATCTCCAACCTGGTTTCTCAAGCCGTGAAATCAGACGAAGAGCGCCGTGTGGATGAAAACGGAGAAGAAGAGTAATGGGTAGCCGTCCACGTCGTCGCGGACGCCCTGTCGACGGCATTATCCTGCTGGATAAGCCGACAGGCATTACATCGAACTCCGCGCTGCAGAAAGTAAAAAACATCTACTTCGCTGAAAAAGCAGGTCATACCGGTGCGTTGGATCCACTGGCAACCGGTATGCTGCCAATTTGCTTTGGTGAAGCCACCAAGTTCTCGCAGTTCCTTCTCGATTCTGACAAACGCTACCGTGTGATTGCCAAGCTTGGCGAGCGCACGAACACCTCAGATTCTGACGGTGAAGTGGTTGAAACCCGTGAAGTGAAAGTGAACATGGGTGACCTGGAGCGCAGCATAGCGTCGTTCCGCGGTGAAACCATGCAGGTACCTTCGATGTTCTCAGCATTGAAGTACGAAGGTAAGCCGCTTTACGAATATGCCCGCAAAGGTATCGAAGTCCCGCGTGAAGCCCGCAAGATCACTGTGTACGAAATCTCACTGCTGCGCTTTGAAGGCCAGGAAGTCGAGATGGAAGTCCATTGCTCGAAAGGCACTTACATTCGCACTATCGTTGACGATCTGGGCGAAATGCTAGGCTGTGGTGCACACGTGACTATGCTGCGCCGTACCGGCGTTTCAGGCTATCCATACGAGAAAATGGTGACGCTTGAGCAACTGGAAGCGCTGCTTGAACAAGCCCGTGAGCAAGACATTCAGCCGCGTGAGTTGCTGGACCCGCTGCTTCTGCCACTGGATACTGCGGTACAGGATTTGCGTGAAGTGAACCTGCTGCCAGTGGTGGCGAGTTATGCACTGCAAGGTCAGGCGGTTCAAATCCCCAATGCGCCAGCAGAAGGCGAAGTTGTCCGTGTAACCATGGGTGAAGACAATACCTTTATCGGTGTCGGTGAAATCGATGCTGAAGGCATGTTGAAGCCGCGCCGTTTAGTACGCGCGCACGACGTATAAATTTATGGCGTGATGAAGCCTGCAGCGG
Organism: Grimontia sp. AD028; assembly: GCF_000973155.1. Lineage (NCBI taxonomy): Bacteria > Pseudomonadati > Pseudomonadota > Gammaproteobacteria > Vibrionales > Vibrionaceae > Grimontia > Grimontia sp. AD028. Next base: position 17,213 of record NZ_LASY01000033.1, read on the forward strand.
TTGCCTTATGTTGGGAATCGCTGTAGAATTCGCCGCCTCGGGTGTCGGCTGAATCAGAGATTGGCTGACACAAATTAAAACCTTTTACATTTAGGAAAAGACTATGTCTCTGAATGCAGAAACTAAAGCAGCAATCGTTGCTGAATACGCGCAAGGCGCAAACGACACTGGTTCTCCAGAAGTACAAGTAGCTCTGCTGACTGCTTCTATCAACCACCTGCAAGGCCACTTCGCTGAGCACAAAGGTGACCACCACAGCCGTCGCGGTCTGCTGCGCATGGTTTCTCGCCGTCGTAAGCTTCTTGACTACCTGAAAGGTAAAGATGCTGACCGTTACCTGGAGCTGATCAAGCGTCTGGGTCTGCGCCGCTAATAAGCCTCTGGCTTTTAAGTATCGCATTCCGAAAAGGAGCCCTTGTGGCTCCTTTTCTCGTTTTTGCTCCCCGAAACCTCCTCCCTTCGACTAGGCTTAGCCTTCGGTGCGCTTTCCTCACAATGCTTAAAAGGGCGATTGCGGATAAACCTTCAACATCCGTAGATTTTTGTGGCATTTACGCACGAAACTTACGGTCTCACGTTACCGTTCATCGTGTAGCCGTGTATAATGTTGGCGCTTTCATCGGACTCACAGTCAACGAAGTCGACCATCAGGTCGCGACTATTGAGAGAGCTTTCCAGCCAAGGCGAAAACTTTCTCATTAGTCGCGATTGGTGAGACCTTTGAAAGAAAAGTAAAACCGCGCGTATTCGCGCACAACTACAAGGAATCTCTCGTGAATCCAATCGTAAAAACGTTCCAGTACGGTAACCACACCGTGACTTTGGAAACTGGCGTAATGGCTCGCCAGGCGACTGCTGCAGTTATGGTTAGCATGGACGATACTTCGGTATTCGTTTCTGTTGTTGGTAAAAAAGAAGCGGTTGAAGGTCAAGACTTCTTCCCTCTGACTGTGAACTATCAAGAGCGTACTTACGCGGCAGGTAAAATCCCAGGTGGTTTCTTCAAGCGTGAAGGTCGTCCTTCTGAAGGCGAAACCCTGACTGCGCGTCTGATCGACCGTCCAATCCGTCCGCTGTTCCCTGACAACTTCAAAAACGAAGTGCAGGTTATCGCGACTGTGGTTTCTGTAAACCCGAACGTTAGCCCAGACATCGTGACCATGATTGGTACTTCTGCGGCGCTGGCGATTTCTGGTATCCCATTCAACGGCCCAATTGGTGCTGCGCGTGTTGGTTTCATCAACGATGAGTTGGTACTGAACCCAAGCAACACTGAGCTTGAGAACAGCCGTCTGGATCTGGTTGTTGCTGGTACTGAAGGCGCAGTTCTGATGGTTGAATCAGAAGCTGACCGTCTGTCTGAAGAGCAAATGCTGCAAGCGGTTGTGTTCGGTCACGATCAACAGCAAGTGGTTATTCAGGCTATCAACGAGTTCGCAGCAGAAGTTGCTACTCCAGCTTGGGATTGGACTGCACCAGAAGTAAACACTGAGCTGAAAGCGCGTGTTGCTGAACTGGCTGAAGCGCAATTCACCGAAGCGTACCAAATCACCGAGAAAATGGCGCGTTACGACCGTGTTGGCGAAATCAAGTCAAGCGTAAAAGAGCAACTGCTTGAGCAAGACGAGACGCTGGACGCACGCGAAATCCAAGGCATGCTGTACAGCCTTGAGAAGAACGTAGTACGTAGCCGTATCATTGCTGGCGAACCACGTATTGACGGCCGTGAGAAAGACATGGTTCGTGCACTGGACGTTCGTACTGGCGTTCTGCCACGTACCCACGGTTCTTCACTGTTTACCCGTGGTGAAACTCAGGCGCTGGTAACAGCAACTCTGGGTACTCAGCGTGATGCGCAAATCATTGACTCAATCACTGGTGAAACAACAGATAACTTCCTGTTCCACTACAACTTCCCTCCGTACTGTGTAGGTGAGACCGGCTTTGTTGGCTCTCCTAAGCGTCGTGAAATCGGCCACGGTAAACTGGCGAAGCGTGGTATCCAGTCAGTGATGCCATCTCAGGAAGAGTTCCCGTACACAGTTCGCGTAGTATCTGAAATCACTGAATCTAACGGTTCTTCTTCAATGGCTTCTGTTTGTGGTTCATCGCTGGCGCTGATGGACGCAGGTGTGCCAATCAAGAAATCTGTTGCGGGTATCGCGATGGGTCTTGTGAAAGAAGGCGAAGACTTTGTTGTTCTGTCTGACATCCTGGGTGACGAAGACCACCTGGGCGACATGGACTTCAAAGTAGCGGGTACTGACGACGGTGTGACTGCACTGCAGATGGACATCAAGATCGAAGGTATCACCAAAGAGATCATGCAGATCGCTCTGAACCAAGCAAAAGGTGCGCGTCTGCACATCCTGAGCGTGATGGATCAGGCTATCTCTTCTGCACGTGACGATATCTCTGAGTTCGCACCACGTATCCATACCATCAAGATCAACCCAGAGAAGATCAAAGATGTCATCGGTAAAGGCGGTGCGGTTATCCGTGCGCTGACTGAAGAAACTGAAACCACTATCGAAATCGAAGACGACGGTACTGTGAAGATCGCAGCAACCGACGGCGAGAAAGCGAAAGCGGCTATCGCGCGCATCGAAGCGCTGACTGCAGAAGTGGAAGTAGGTCGTATCTACACCGGTAAAGTCACCCGTATCGTAGACTTCGGTTGCTTCGTGTCTGTTATCGGCACCAAAGAAGGCCTGGTACACATTTCTCAAGTGGCTGATAAGCGCATCGAGAAAGTGTCTGACTACGTTGAAATGGGTCAGGAAGTACAGGTTAAGGTTCTGGAAATCGACCGTCAGGGTCGTATCCGCCTGTCAATGAAAGAAGCGGTAGAGCAAGCGCCGGAAGCTTCAGAAACTGACGCACAGCCAGAAGCTGACGCATAACGGTTTACGCTTTAGCGTGAAACACGGTATAACAAAGGGGGCAATGCCCCCTTTTTGTTTTTCAGGAGAGAAGCGCGAATGCGAAAACTTAACTGGCTGCCACTGACGGTTCTAGGTTCTGCACTGCTGCTGTCAGGCTGTGTGACCTCGGGCAACTCAGTGAACAACAACCAGCCTTGGCATATGCTGCCAATGGCGGTGCCACTGCAGCCAACCACGCAGCAGGAAGTGCAGTTGGCGCGTATCGACCAAATTTTACTGCGTGATGACTTAACCGAAAAAGACAGGGCGCAGCTTTTCTACGAGCGTGGCCTGATTAATGACAGTCTGGGGCTTCGCGATCTGGCGCGTCTGGATTTCAACCGTTCACTTTCCTATAACCCTGCTCAGCCGGATGTGTTTAACATTCTGGGTGTCTATTTTACCCAAAGCGGTATGTATGACGCCGCCTATGAAGCTTTCGACTCCAGCCTTGAACTGAACGAGCAGCACCAGTTTGCCGAGCGAAACCGCGGTATTGCTTTGTATTACGGCGGCCGTTACGAACTGGCTGTGCGCGATCTACTTAAGCATTACAACGATAACGAGAACGACGCCTACCGCGCATTGTGGCTGTATCTTGCTGAGCTCGAAAAAGATGGCCCGGAAAAAGCGCAGCAGGGTCTGAGAGTGCGCTATGACCGATCAGATAAGCTTGATTGGGGCTGGCTGCTGGCAAGAATGTACCTGAACGATATCAGTGAAGAAGCTTTCTTCCGTGAGGTGATGAACACCAGTACGGATAACGCTCAGCTTGCAGAACGACTCTGCGAAGGTTACTTCTATCTTGCCAAACGCTATCAGGCGCAGGGGGATATTAATTCCGCAGTCGCCCTTTATAAGCTGGCAATGTCTGGCAATGTGTATGACTTCGTCGAGCACCGATACTCGATGTTGGAGTTAAGCCGTATCGCTTACGATCTGAGTCACCCGCCATCTTCATGATGGGTTTTAGACAAAGAAAAAGCCGCGTTTGCGGCTTTTTTCGTTTTTCAGGCGGCTTAATATTGTGTCGCCATCCCTTCAATGCTGTGCCAGTAGCCATTGCAGAAATGACTTTTCGGTGCAAAGCCTGACTCGCCACGTTTAAATCCGGCAAGCACATCAAGCGTTGCGTCGCTTTGCGGGCTTATACGTACGACATCCACCAGGCCTTCCATCGAAGCCGTATCAGCACTTAGATCATAACAGTAGCCAGATTGAGTCTGGATACCGTTTAGGGTGAACACAGACTGGCCTTCCTGGCTTTTTACTTCCAGACCTTGCGGATAGTTGATGCAGCAGGTTTCGCATTTATCCTTTGGACGGTTCTCAGCACGTGCGCTGAAGCAGCGTGCGGAATAGGCCAGTGGTAAGTTGCCGTAAGAGAAGACTTCCACTTCAAACTGATCGCGAATCCCCATCGCTTCTGCTTCCGTCAGCACTTTGTGCAGCCATTCACGCGACAACTCAACAGGCATACACCAGCGGGTCATACCTTTTTTCAACATCACTTGAAGTGCTTGTGCGTTGTAAAGGTTAAGTGCAGGCCCTGCGACAAAAGGGATGCCTTTTTCGTGCGCCAGTTGGATGGCGGAGACATCATTGGCTTCAACAATGAATTCGCCATTGTCGATGTAGGTCTGCATCACTTTCACTTCGCTTGGTGCTTCAAGCAGCGCCATGGTAGAAAGCACGACTTGCTTGCCGCTGTCTGCCAGTTCACGGCCTAGGTTCATCCAGTCGGCAGGGCGCATTTCACGTCGCTTGGAGCACACAGTTTCACCGAGATAGACGATATCCGCATCACTGCTCACCGCCTTTTGATAGAAGGTTTCTACATCGCTTTTTGGCCAGAAGTAGAGGAGTGGGCCAAGTGAGTATTTCATAGAAGTCTCCTTTACTGCCATTTACGGTGATAAGCGCCAAGTGTGGTCTGCGCACCTTCTGAAACGCTGTCCAGACACTGATTCCATTGAGGCAGCACCTGATAACTTTCCGGATTGCGTTGATAGCTGTCGATTGCCTGACGCCAGGTGCGGGTGACCTGCTCAACATAGGCAGGGCTGCGCTGACGACCTTCGATTTTCACTGATGCGATATTCGCTTCAAACAGTTCAGGCAGAATCGATAGGGTGTTGAGGCTGGTGGGTTCTTCTAGTGCATGGAAAGGCTCACCATCAGTGACGAAGCGGCCTTTACACAGCGTCGGATAACCAGCATTTTCGCCCGCTTTATAGCGATCGATCAAAATGTCATTCAGGCGTGATTCGAGGCCTTCTGAGGTTTCTTGCCAGCGGACGTACTTGGCCGGTGAGCATGCACCAACAGTGTTAGGCGATTCACCGGTCAGGTATGACGACAGGTAGCAGCGACCTTCTGACATGATACAAAGGCTACCGAAGGCAAACACTTCCAAATCCACGTCTGTGGTGCGAGCCAACTGCTTCACCTGATGCATCGACAGCACGCGCGGAAGCACAACGCGCTTCACATTGAAATGGTCTTTATAGAACTGAATGGCGGCACTGTTGGTGGCTGACGCCTGTACAGACAGATGGATTTCCATATCAGGGTGTTTGGTGGCGGCGTAATCAAGCACGGCGAGATCGGCAATGATCAGCGCGTCAACGCCCAGATCCACTGCCGCATCTACGGCGTCTGTCCAACGTTGGAAGCCATCTGGGTGCGCGAAAGTATTCAACGCAACATGGATATGTTTCTGACGGTCATGAACGTAAGAAACGGCTTTTTCCAGCTTCTTACCATCAAAGTTCAGGCCTGCGAAGTGACGGGCGTTGGTACCGTCTTTGAAGCCAATGTATACCGCATCCGCACCATTATCGATGGCGGTTTTCAGGGCAGGAAGGTTACCTGCCGGGCAAAGCAATTCCATATTTCTCCCCACATCGCGTGGTCAGCATCAGGCTGGTTGTTCGTATTTCGATAAACCCTGAATTGTAGGGAGAGTTGGGGAGTGGGGTTTTGATATAAGGCAGGTTAGTGCCAACAAACGGATTAAGAAGGAAAAGAAAAGAGGTGCCGATGGCACCTCTCTAGTCGTTATCGCTAAGACGCAATTTTTGCTTTACGGTTGTTGATCAATAAAGCTTCAAACTCAGCGCGAGGCATGGGTTTGTAGAAATGGAACCCTTGAATCGTGTCGCACTTGAGGTTTGCAAGCACACTGGCCTGTTTCCCGGATTCGACACCTTCGGCTACCACGGACATGTTCAGCGAACGGCCAAGATTGATGATATTTTCAATCAAAGTGACCTGCTTGGGGAAGGTTTCCATGTCGCAGATAAAGGCGCGGTCAATCTTAATCTCGTCCAATGGGAACTTGGCGAGATAAGACAGCGATGAGTAACCGGTACCAAAATCGTCAATCGACAGTGAGAAACCGAGATCTTTGATGGCGTTGAGCATCTGGATTGCGTGCTCGCCATCATTCATCACTGCGCTCTCTGTCAACTCGAAGGTAATCAGTGACGGATCGGTTTGGGTTGCTGCCTGCAGCTTTTTCATATGCGAGGTCAGGTTTGGGTTACGAAACTGCTGTGGTGACAGGTTAATGGCCACGCGACCTGGCAACACTTTCATGTTCTGCCAGCGGCGGACAGTCTGAAATACTTCACGCATCACATTGCGACCCAGCAGTTCAATCATGCCAGAGCGTTCAGCGACCGGAATAAAGCGCCCAGGACTGATATACCCTTCCACCGGGTGCTTCCAGCGCACCAGCGCTTCTGCTCCATTAATGGTGTAGTCTTTGGCGTTCACCTTAGGTTGATACCAGACTTCCAGTCCATTGTTTTGTAGTGCTTTTTGAAGTTCTATTTCCAGCCAAAGACGCATGCGCGCTTCTTTGTTCATGTGCTGGTTGTAAGTCACCACACGGTTGCGACCTTGCTCTTTTGCCTCGTACATCGCAGTGTCTGCGTTCTGGAGCAAGCTGCGGGCATCTTTACCGTCACCGGGGAATTTCACCATGCCGATAGAGCATGCGAGGTACTTGCTGAAATGGTAGAGGTCGAACGGCTGGCTGATCACGTCGACCACTTTCTGCGAAAGCTCCTGAGCCACTTCATCGCTGCTTTGTTCTGGTAGCAAAACTGCGAATTCATCACCACCAAGGTGCCCAAGAATGGTATCTGCAGGGAGTTGCTTTCGAAGGCGTTGTGCAATGTCCTGCAAGACACGATCGCCAATATGATGACCTAGGGAATCGTTGATGTTTTTGAAGTTGTCGACATCAAGGTAAAACATCAGAAGCGGCGTATTGCTTTTGATGAGCTGTTCCAGGCGTCGGGAGAAGCCGTGACGGTTGTAGAGCCCCGTTAAGGCATCAAACTGAGCCAGCTTTTCAATCGTTTGTTTGTGGTCAGCGACAGCTGCGGTATGGGAAAGCGTGATGATCGCACCACTGCCACCCAGCAGACTTACTGAGCCATAAGAGACATTAATGGTTTGACTGTCACCGGTTCCTTTAGTCTGGCATACCAGTTGTTGCCCCGATTTCAGTGAGGTCAGGGAGGCGACGACAGATTGGCCTTTCACTGGGGGCACCAGCAGGTTTTCTATGTCTTCGCCGAGTATCTCATTCTGGCTGTCAAAGCCAAGCAGTTTCACCGCATGCTGATTGGCGCTCAGAACCACACCGTCGTCCAGCACACAGCATCCTTCACCGACGAGTTGGCAAAGGTTATTGAATCGGCTTTCTGAAGATTCGAGTGCGCTAGTAAGAACCTGTCTTTCTGAGGTATCTGCCGCATGGAAAATGACCGCGCCATCGGCCCACTCGCTGTTGGTGAGTGGCGTCACGCTGAAATGGAAGCTGGAGTCATGAATGCCATCGTTCAGGACGATTTCTCCTTCAGTGGCTTCGCCACCAAAGGCACGTTCGTAATGAGGCTTTAGCGCATCATAAAAACTGGCACCAAGGATTTCGCGATCCTGTTTTCCTACCAGTTCGTCCTGCTCCAGTCCGCTGATTTCACAATAGCGCTGGCTCACCCAGAGGTATTGGTGATGTTTATCGAGAACGGCAAAGAGAAACGGACTGTTTTGAGTAAGACGTGAAAACCAATAGGTCAACTGCTCAACGGGCATTTAGGCACCATACATCGTAGCTAGTGAAGCTATATCCAAATTCAACTCCATTATTGAGACAACACTATATAATGTGAGAGCTCAACGTTAAACCTTTATGGGGAAGAGCTTTGTTTTTTTGACTCAAGGCATGAAAAAACACGCGAGCAGTGTCATACAATGGCGAATACTTTCGGCCCATTCATATTGGAACATCACTTTGTTCGACAAACTCCATTCAACGCTGGTGCAACAGGCACCTGGATTTCTGCGCTTTCCTGTAAAGCTTGTTCCTGCTTCGGTTCAGCAAAAAGTCATGCTGGAAACCCTGAAGCGTGTTTTTCACGAAGCTCTGGATGATGGTGAATTCGAGTTTCTTGAAAACCGCTGGCTTGAAGTGCATGTACGCGACATTGATTTGAAGAGCTTCATCAGTTTTGCCGATGACAAGCTGGTGGTGCGCAGTGACATTGAAAATGCCGATGTGCGTTTTAGTGGTGATATCAACGACCTGATCCTTATTGCCGCTCGAAAGGAAGATCCAGATACTCTGTTCTTCCAACGTCGATTACTGATCGAGGGTGACACTGAGCTGGGTCTGGAAGTGAAGAATCTGATGGACAGCGTAGACTTGGATTCACTGCCTTCTGCATTGTGCCAGGCTCTATTTACATTGGCAGACTTCGTACAAAAAGGGCTACAATCGACACCCAATGTCAACGAGGCCCAATATGCTCATAAGATCTGAAGCGCTGGCTGATCAGCTGGCCATTGATAGATTGCTGAAAAACGTATTCCCGACTGAGGCGGAAGCAGCTTTGGTCCGTGCGCTACGTGAGAATGGTCATAACACATTGTCACTGGTTGCCTGTAACGATGACGGTGAAGTGGTGGGACATCTAATGTTCAGCCCTGTACAAGTCGGTGACACTGATACTGGCGTTCAGGGATTAGCTCCTTTGTGTGTGCACCCTGATTATCGGCAACAGGGCATTGCTGCTCAGCTGGTTCGTGAAGGCTTTGATACGCTGAACGAATTTGGTTATCCCGCTTGTGTGGTGCTGGGTGACCCAGCTTACTACAGTCGATTTGGATTCAAGCCAGCAGCCGACTTAGGCCTTAGTTGTAAATGGGATGTACCGGCAGAAGCCTTTATGGCGTTTGAATTTGCTCAAGGTGCATTCGAGCAAGCAAGTGGTGAAGTGGCTTACTGCCCAGAGTTTGATGCGCTGTAAGTCATCGTGGTCCAACCCAAAACGTTAAGGGCTGCAGCGGCAGCTCTTTTTGTTTGTGTTGTTTTCTCTTAGTTTTGATAGCATTTGTTCACACGGCAGAGTAAGCGAGGCAGGTATGAACGATTTACAGAGACTGAAGGAAATGGGCATCACGGTGTGGGATGTGAGACGCCCTGAGTGTTATCCCGATGTGTCTCCTCAGCCAGTTTCTTTGCCTGACGATTGTAAGCTGCTGCTGGTGAGTGAATCCAAGCCCACTGAGCAGGAAGCCTGGTTATTCAGTAAGGTACTTGCAAGCATGAAATTATCGGTTGAACAAGCTCTTCATCTTCCACCGCAGGCAGTTAATTTACTTGGAAAGCACCAGTTGGATTGGTGTTGGTTTGCTGGCACCCAAGATGAAGATATTAGGGGTGTAAAGCGTTTAACCTCGCCCTCATTGGCCGCCCTCGATAATGATCAACTTGCCAAGAAACAACTTTGGCAGCAGATAAAGCAGTATGAATCCTGAAATTCTTCCAATGGACAGCCAATGGCTGGACGACGTGGTGCGCATAGAAAACGCCGCACATACCCACCCTTGGGCTGAAAGCCTGCTAAGAAAACCAGAAGCCAAATTTGGCTGTAACCGCGTGTTGGTTGAAGATAATCAACTGATAGGCTACTTCTTTGCCCAATGTGTGGCGGGTGAAGCATCCTTGCTAAATATTGCTGTTTCTCCAGATTGTCAGGGAAAGGGGTATGGCAAGCAGCTACTTCAGGCATTTCTTGATCGCATGCGCGAAGCAGGTGGAGAAGAAGCTTGGCTGGAAGTGCGAGAGAGTAATCAAGCGGCCATCAGGCTGTATGAAGCACTCGGTTTTAACGAGTTTGATCGTCGGTACGATTACTACCCGACAGCATCCGGCAGAGAAGATGCGCTCATTATGAGCTATTGGTTTGAATAAATCGGCCAGATGTTCTTAAAAGAAAACCCGCAATAGCGGGTTTTCTTGTTTATGCGGTTTGTTCTGGTTGGCTGATTGGCGCTGGTGGGTGAATAAATCCTTGGTAAGCATCGATGAAATCGGCATTTATCCTCGACTTACTTTCATCGTCTTTTACGCCAGTGGCAATCACAATGATGTTTTTTGATTCAGCAATGTTAGCCAGCGTTTCGGTAAATACGCGGTTCTGGGCGTTCTGGTTTTGACTGAATGCCTGATCCAACTTCACGTAATTTGGCTTCAATGCAGAAAGGTATTCGACCTCCTGCAAATAGCGCCCAAAGTGATCAATACCTATCGTGGCACCGACTTTTCGCATTGCGTCGCTAAAGCTGATGCAAGCAGCGAGATTATTCCTCGCACTGGCTTCGCTGATCTCAAAACAGATCTTATCGGCTGGCAGTTCGTTTTTCAGCAAGTCTTGAAGCCAACTGATGAACAGCCTGTTTTCCAGACTTTCATCTGTCAGGTTTAAGGCAAAAGGTTGGGAAATAGGCGCTTCTTTGTGAAGTTTCACCAACTGCTCCACCACGACACGATCAAACTCAACACCTTTCTCAAACAACTGGATATAAGGCATCAGTCTGCCACCAGACTGCCAGGTTCCTTCAATGTTCGCTTGAGTAAAGACTTCTTGGTGTAATGGCTCTGTTGTGTCACCGGAAAAACGATATACGGGCTGGGATAACAGGCGAACAGCCTTATTTTTCAACGCCCCATTGAGCAACGAACGCCAGGTTTCGCGGTCTATAACCTGCTCTTCTGAACCACGGTTAAACACAAACACATCATGTTGCTTTATAGCGCGTTGCAGGGCGTTGTCAGCCAATGACATCAGCTTCGTTCCTGGCAAACCATGACCATGTACCACACCAATGTGGAAACCTTCATTGGTATCAAACCCTGCCATGTTGACTTCGTTGTTGAGGGTACTGATAAGAATGTGAAGGCTATTGCGGCTCTGCTCTTCGCTACACTCAGGAAGGATCAGTGCAATCTCCGTTTCGCTGATGCGGGCCACGCAAACATTGGGGAAGGCACTGAAAGCTGATTGCAATGAAGTGGACAGCAGGCGCCAGGTTTCGTCGCGAGCGGCATAGCCATAGCGGCGATAGATGGTTTCCAGCCACCCCATATTAGCGATCACAACAGCACCCGGTACATTTTCATCATCACCCATCCAACTGTTGAGCTGGTGGATAAAAAATTGACGGTTTGGTAAACCGGAGGCTGAGTCATACATCATGCTGTTGTTCAGGGTTTTCAGCTCTTTGTGGAGCGATTGGATCATCCGTTGGATGTGGGAAGAAAGGTTATCCAGTGCGGTATCCAACGACTTCACGCCAGAACGTTGCTTTGCCTGAGAGGACGAGAAGTCTTGCTCAGCCAGGCTATTCAGCGTTTTAGTGATGCGTGCGACGGCTCTCTTTCCATGGTTGAACGCTAGTGTGAAAACGGCCAGCAATGCAGCAATCGTAGCACTCAATGTCAGTGCGCTTTGATTGAAGTCTTTCGCAATTTGCAGGTTGGCCAAATGGGGTGAGAACGACAGAGTCAAGGTCGCCACTTCTGAACCATCGTGGTGCAGTTGAATCACCCGATCGATAGGCTGCACTGAATTCAGCTTTTCAAACCAGAAGGCTGTTTGGACAACGGCGTCTTCCCTAGACCAAATACCTTGCTCCGCGGTGATCTGGTCGGTCAACGTTATCTGGATCAATTCAGATGAAAGCGAAGCGTTCGTGATGCGTGAAATCGCTTCAGTGTCGTAGTAAGCCACCAAGGTAGGCAGAACCTGAGTTAACTGGCTTTCGACTGTGTCAGCATGTCGGGTCAATTGTTGTCGTTGTTGACTAATGCCACTCGACAACATGGCGAGTAGCGACAGCATGAGCAATAAAATAGCCGACAGGTAAACCCCAACCAGTGGCGAGCGTCGTGTAAACATAGTGAGTCTCTAATTAACACACAGTAAGTGAAGACCGACAATAGCTGTCGGCCTTTACCCATCAATTGGCTGTAAAAATAGTCCAGCGCATGTCCGTGGTGCTGTAGCTACCTGAAAGGGTGGCCATGACACGTCGGTTCACATCATGTGCATATTCAGAGTCTTCATCGATCAATGGCACTGTGTCACCGTAGCCAATGGCCTCAACACGAGATGCATCGATACCGAAGTCGTTGACTAATGCTTTCGCTACTGCGTCAGCGCGACGTTGAGACAGTGCGAGGTTATATTCGGGGCTTCCGACTTTGCTAGCGTGGCCTTCGATGGTGACATTGGCATCAGTTTGATCGTTTAGAAAATCCGCCAACTGCTCAAGTTTGGCATAGTTGCTTGGACGTAATTCTGAAGAGTCATTCGGGAATGTGACATTCAGACGAAAGCTCTGCTTAACGGTTTTATCTTTCGGGCAACCATCGTTGTCGACAGCTGCTCCATGCAGTGTCTCCTCACATTTTTCACGGGCTTTGATCACGCCGTCATAGTCAAGGTCGCGAAGATCGTTCACTTGTGGTGATTCGTCCTGCATGGTCACAATGTCTTGTGAGCTGCAGCCTGCCAAGAGCAGTACTGAAAGAATAGCGAGTGTCTTTTTCATTACTGTACCCCTCCTTCGTAGTTCTCGTCACCTTTCCATACTTCGGGGGTGGTGATGCGCAGTGATGCCAACAACTGCCCGGTGGCATTCAGCAGTCGGTATTGGGCAATCAGATCATCATATTCCGCTGTTAGGTATTCCCGACGTGCCTGGAACAGTTCATTTTCTGAATCCAGCACATCAATCAGTGTGCGTTGACCCAGTTTGAACTGATCTTCATAAGCATTTCGAGTTTCCGTCGCTGCTTCAACGTGCTGGCGGAGGTACTGCATTTGCTGTTTCAGGAAGACGCGGGCATTCCAAGCTAGGGTGGTGCCTTCTTCAATGTCGCGATAGGCATTGAGTTGAATCGCCTTTGATTCATTGATGCTGTATGCCGCTTCACGCTCACGGGCTTTGTCTGCACCGCCAGAGAACAGGTTGTAGTTAACACGCACCATGGCGAGGATTTCATCGTTGTTGCCGCCAACGTCCAAACTGCTCCCTGGTTGTGTACCGTCATTACCATCCAGGTTGTGATCCCAGCTGGCAGACAGATCAAAGGTGACTTCCGGATAGTAGTTGCCTTTCGCGGCCACACGTTGCGCTTTCGCTGCATTGATGTCGTTGCCAGCAGCCTTTAATGTTGGATGGGCAGCTTTCGCCATTTCCATTGCTGATTCCAAAGAGATTGGCAGCATCACGCCATCTGGCACCGGAATACGAGTATCTTCTGGCGCGCGGTTCACAATGCGTTGATAGGAGATCCTTGCATCAGACAGGTTGTTTTGCGCTGAAATAAGATTCGAATGTGCGCGGGCTAAACGACCCGTTACCTGAGATAAATCCGCCGTTGAGCCGAGACCCGAGTCAGTCTTTTGTTTCACTTGATCGTAAATGATCTGGTGACTTTGTAGGTTACGCTGCGCAAGCTCAACCACTTGCTCTGCTCGCAAAAACTCTAAATAAGCTCGGGCAACTTCCAATGCCAGATCTTCCGCAGTTGAATAGAGTGTCCATTGGTTGGCGCTGGCTTCGAACTCGGTACGTTTCACTTCGTTCGTGGTTTGAAAGCCGCTGAAAAGCACCTGACGCAATGATACGCCGATTTCGCGGCGGGTCATTTCTACTTCATCGTCATAACCTACGTTATTAGCAGCATCTCGACGAGTAGAAGGACTTTCTGTCCACTCTCGGCCAATACCAGCATCAAAGTCGATGGTTGGATAGTAGCCCGCACTGGCTTGATTAACTTGTTCTTCGCTTGCCTTAAAGCGATTGAATGCTTGCCTGATTTGCGGGTTGGTATCCAGTGCTGTTGCTACTGCCTGCTCGAGTGATTGAGCAGCAGCCGCAGCAGGAAGTAAGGTCGCCGCAACTGCCAAAGCGGTAACACTTCTTCTGAGCGAGTGGCCAACACTGTTTTTCATTACTCTCTCCTTGTTATTATTATCAGCGCTCACGGAGCGCTGACTCTTTCGCTCTCAGTATGGGATTTAGCAAATAGTCTAGAACTGTCCGTTTACCGGTAATGATGTCGACAGAGGTCAACATACCCGGAATGATTGGCAGTTCGCTGCCATCCTTTTTCTCCAAACTGGATTTCTCCGTCCGGATCCTAACCAGATAAAAACTGTTACCCTCTTCATCCTGCGTGGTGTCCGCGCTGATGTGCTCCAACGTGCCGTTGAGGCCGCCATAACGCGTGAAATCGTATGCCGTTACCTTGACAACTGAAGGCAGGCCCGCGTACAGGAACGCGATATCCTTCGGTGCGATCTTGGCTTCGATAAGAAGCTGATCCTCGGCAGGAACGATTTCTATCAAATCAACACCCGGCTGGACGACGCCACCAAGGGTATTGATATGAATGGTTTTGATGGTGCCGGTGACTGGCGCAGTGATAACCGCTTTGTCTACTTTATCCTGTGCGCCTACCTGGGCTTGGCTTAAGCGGGAAAGACGGGTTTCCAACTCACTCATCTTTGAACGGGTTTCATTGCTAAATGCAAGAACCGCTTCGCGACGTTTCAAAATGGCTTCATCTACTGTCGCTTTGATTTTCGGCTGCATGAGACGGAGGGAGTCCAACTCGCCTTTAAGATCATTGACCTGACGCTCGAGTTTGAGTAAATCGACTTCTGAAACGATGCCTTTTTTCGCCAGTGGAATAGTAATCTTGAGTTCACGCTTTATCAGGCCAAAACTGTCTGACAAAGTGCGGATTTTGGATTCAATTTCCTGACTCTCTTGCTGCTTTTGTAAAATCTGGCGAGCCAGAATCTCCAGACGGTTTTTCAGATCCAACAAACGGCCTTCATATTCCTGACGTTGCCCTTCAATAAGCGCAGGCTCTGACTCTTCAAGCTCGGTAGGAAACTCAAGCGGAGACAGTGTGATGGCAATTTGTTCCCGCCAATTTGGCGCGGTAGGAGACAGCTCAATGCTGCGAAGCTCTGAGCGCATACGAATAATGTTGGCACGTAGGCTGGAGACTTCTTCTTCTTGCTGTGCAAAGTCAGAACGGAAGCGGGTATCGTCAATGCGGGCTAGGGGCTCGCCTTGTTTGACTAACTGGCCTTCTTGCACATACATGGCTTGTAAAATACCGCCATCCAAGCTTTGAATGAGCTGGACCTGAGAGGAAGGAATCACCTTGCCTTCACCTCGGGTGACACGGTCTAAAGAAGCAAATGCCGCCCAGGCGATAATGGCAGCGAAGAAAGCAAATACGCCCCAGATAACAAGACGGTAACGCACGGGCGCATCTGTCAGCATGGCACCATAGACGTCATCGGTCATTTCAATGTCATCACGCTTTAGTGCGTTAGTCATTTTGACCTCCTCCGTTGGCGTTTAGACGTTCAAGCACCTTATCCCTTGGTCCATCCATGACAATGCGGCCTTTGTCCATCACAATCACACGGTCAACCAATTGAAGCAGAGCCATTTTGTGAGTGATCATCACCAAAGTTCGGTCTTTCGAGGCGAACTTCATGGCATGAATAAATTGGTTTTCCGCATGGGCATCAAGGCTGGCGGTTGGCTCGTCCATGATGAGTAGTGGTGGGTCATTGAGCAGAGCGCGAGCCAGTGCGACAGATTGTCGCTGACCACGGGAGAGGGCCTCACCACGTTCTCCCACCTGCTTATCAAGTCCTTCACTGTCCTGAGAGGTAAATATCCCCACACCTGACAGTTGTGTGGCACGGATTAACTGGTGCTCTGTCACCTGTCTTGTGCCAAACATGATATTTTCGCGTATCGTACCGTGAAATAACGTTACATCCTGCGCCAGATAGCCCACATTGCGACGCAGATCTGCTGGGTGAATTTGCTTGGCATCGACACCATCAAATCGCAGGCTGCCTGCCGTTGGCTGATAAAGGCCTGATAGCATTCGGACAAGGGTACTTTTACCTGTGCCGTTCTTACCCAGAATGGCAATTTTCTCGCCAGCGTTGATGGTCAGGCTGGTGGGGTGGAGGGTTGGTTTTTCTGACTCTGGGTAGCTAAAACCAATATTGTCTGCGTAGATATCACCTTTGAGGCGCTTGCGGCTAACCAAGTGGCCTTTGTCTGCAAACTCATCTTCCTGATCCATCATGGCATTGAGCTGACGCATACCGGATTGTGTCTGGTTCCAGCGGCTCATGAGGCCTGCCAGTTGCGCCATTGGCGACACGGCTCGGCTTGAAAGCATTACCGCTGCGATAATCCCACCCATGGTAATTTGTGCATCTGCCACGCGATAAACACCGAGCACAACAACCGCAACAGAGGTGACCTGCACAATAAAAGAAGCAAAGTAAGAAACTGAGTTGGTGATTTGCTTCACCTTGAGGTTCCAGTTTGCCGTGTGAGCGGTCATCTGTTGCCAGCTCTTTTGAACTATGCCTTCCGCGACATTGGCTTTGATGCCTTCCAGTGCCGAGAGACTTTCAATCAAATGGCCATGCTTTTGGCTGGCATATTTGTTTGATTCTTCAATAGCGGCTTTGAGTTTTGGCTGAACTAGCAGGGCATAGCCGACAATAAGAATGCCAGCGACGACAGGGACGGCTGCCAAATCACCAGCGAATATATAAATCACAAACAGGAAGAAAAGCGCGAACGGCAAATCTACTAAGGTGGTGATGGTGGCAGAGGTGAGCATATCTCTGATGCCATCAAATTCGCCAAGCTGCTTCGCCATACCGCCGACGCTTTTCGCACGCTTTTCAAGAGGGATTCCCATTAGGCGAGCGAACAGGCGAGAAGACACAATGATATCGACTTTCTTACCTGCAATATCAATCAGGTAAGAGCGCATCTTTTTCATCATAAAGTCAAAGCTAAAGGCAATCAACGCTCCGGTTGCCAGTACCCAAAGTGATTCAAACGCAAGGTTAGGTACCACTTTGTCGTAGACATTCATGACAAACAGAGGTGAAACCAACGCGAAAATGTTTACCAGTACAGAGGCAATCAGCGCATCGCGATAAATGGGCGAGGCATCCTTAACGGTCTGCCAGAACCAATGGATTTTGGTGTCGTGAAGGTGCAGATCGATGCTGTTGTCACCACGGTACTGGCGTTTAACCAAAAACGCATAGCCCGTATACATGGCTTCCAGATCTGCTAAGGAGATTTCTTCCTCGCCTCCAGTCTCAGAAGTTTGGATTAACGCTGTACCTTCTTTGCTGTTTATCTCACGAAGAATACAAGCTTTTTTGTCGGTCAAAAGAAGTATGCAGGGCAATAAAAGCTTTGGTAGTGCTTTTAATTGCCTGCGGGAAAGCTTGGCCGTCAGCCCGGCACGGGCTGCAGCCTGAGGAAATAAATCCGGTGTCAGCAGGGCGTCTGTCATCGGAAGACCTGCCGTTAAGGCATCTCCCGAGCACGGCGAACCATAGTGCTCAGTCAAAAAGACCAAGCAATCTAACAACGGGTCGTCTACCGCTTGCGTTGACGCACTAATGCGCCATTGCTGCGGCTTGCGTTCGGCAATCGCTGCGTCAGTCACCTATTTCTCTCTTAAAAATTTAAAAAATAAACGTGCAAAAATTAAAAGCAAAAAACGGGCCTAGCGAAGGCTGGACCCGTTTGATGATTTATTCTTCAGGCAAGGGTTGAATGTCCACTTTAAAGGAAGTGTCGCTTCCATTATCTTCTGTAATGACTAAACGTTTTTCTTCACCATTAATGATGGTATTGATTACAATGCCACTAGCACTATTAGCATTACCATGAAGACCTTCAAGAATAATGGTTTGGTCAACGTCAAAGCTATCTGTTCCAAGACCATCTTCACTAACATCAATATCCAAGATGACTTTGACGTTTTCTCCCGATCCTTCGACGTTTGATACTTGGATTTGGGTGGCGCCACTGATGAGGTTATTGAGGTTTAGCCAATCTTCACCATCGTCAACGCCATTACTTTTGTTATCAAAGTCTACGATGGTATCAACATACGGTGATGAGATATCAAGGTCATCTAAGTTCCAAACAAACTCGTCTGAACCATCGTCACCACGCATTAAATCATTGCCTGAACCTCCGATTACGATGTCATCACTAGACCCTGCGCGGATGTAATCATCATCAGCACCACCATCAATTTTATCTTGCCCTGAACCACCTGAAATAATGTCGTGTCCAGATTCGCCGAATATTGTGTCGTTTCCTTTTCCACCTTGTGCGATATCAGCCCATGGTTGAGATGGGGCCCTTATTGTTCCATCCTCGACGTTGCCAAGAAAAGTCTCAGGGTCAGGATCTAACTGTTGTGTGAATGCATCCTCATCAGAACCTCGAACCCAAGACTCAACATGCGCTAAGTCTTTAGCATCATTATTCCCACTGTCCCCTAAATATATAATGTCGTTCCCAGAACCAGCTTCGACATGATCATTGCCACCGTAGGTATAAATTGCATCTGAAGCGTTGAGCACCAAGCTCTGAGCCCCCGATTCATTCAATAACTCATTTAGTTGTGAAGCTGTCTTGTGGTATGGGTTAGCAGAATCATGGCCTGTATTGAAGGTAGCGCCGTTGATTGTTACTTGGGACTGCACTTGGATACCGTCAGCAGATCCATATAAGTTGACCATGTCGTTATATTCGCCAGTTTGGATTAGGTTGTCATATTGAGTATTCTCTTTTCCAGCAATATCAATATGTACTTTTGCCGTATCGGTATCGCCTTTCACGTCTTTGATTGTGTAGTCAAAGGTAAAGGTATCGGTTTCACCTTGGCCCAACTCGTCACGATCATTGGCTGTGAAACTAAACTCTCCCGTCACACTATTTATGGTCAGTGTCCCTTCGTCAAAGATGACAGTCGCCTCATCACCGTTAAAGGTGAGTGGCTCGCCGTTGACCTCAGTGATGCTAAACGTGTGGCCTTCAGGATCGATGTCGTTGCTAAACAGAGAGCCTTGAATAGTTGCGGTAGAATCTAACGTGTCACCTTCGACAACTTGATAAACACCCGTGCTATGGACAGTGATTTCTGTAATTGTGAAATCCGTAGAGTCGCCATTGTTTCTGTCACCATCATTTTGTCGTTCAACAGACTCAAGAAC